>JABMNS010000130.1 GCA_013204445.1 Sphingomonadales bacterium | reverse complement strand
GTCGAACTATAAGCGCCGCCTATGACCGCCGTCACGACCGTTCCGTGCGCCTCGCCAAATATCCCGGTTGGCGACATAGCCGGCAAAGGACAGGCCCGTCACCAAAATGACGACAAACCATAATTGTTGCAGATTAAACGCATCATAAGGCCCGAAATCGGGGTTCGGGAGAAACGGCAGAACCGCAAGAGCGATTAGAGCAAACCGAATCATTACATTGATATCGGTCGACCCCAGTTTGCGCATGAGTCCATGGAGTTCAGATCGCATCGACAGAAGCCCGGTCACAATCGCTGCACCCGCCATCGCCACTGCCGGATAGTCGCTCCCCGCCAGAAGCCCGAGACAAAGCGTCAACAGAGAGACCACGAAATTGGTAATGCTCCGCCCGTCAGGATCGTGGATTGCCTTGATATGGCTGACCGACAGCATGCCCACCACAGCAGTAAGCAAGATGGCCGCAATGATCAAACTGAGGCTTTGCGCAATCAGCGCCACCAGACCGCCCAAACCGGCAATCAGACCAAATGTGCGAATCCCGGCAACCCGCGCACCCCTGTGCTGGTCGCGCATCGTCCATCCACGCTCCACCCCGATCAGCAAGCCTGCTGCCAATGCGATCGCAAGGTCGCGGTAAATCAACCACTCACCGGAGAAATCTGTCAGCATTGCCAATATAATGTCCAGTCGCGCATTCCGGTTTCTATCATGATCATCTGACGTCAGTTAGTTTGGTGGTAGCAATAGCCTATCCGTAATTCCCCATAAGCTGACACGAAAACCAGGCCAAAATCCCTTTTACCGACGCGCTTGGGCGCTCGCATCGCGCAGTTCCTTGAATTCGGAACCATCTTTCCATTCCGGCCAGTGCGCCGAATAGGCAAGGCTATTGCCGATATCGAACATCACATTGATATCTTGCAGCGCCCCGGCCAGATCCCAATCCGGTGACCAGGCATCACAGGCCGCGTGATAGCAATTGCCGGTATAGTCATCCATCCACTTCTGACCAGCTACCTTACCGCCATCAACCAGATCAGAAGCGCCGGCCAGACTCATCATCAAGAGAACCGGTACGCCGCGTTTGGCCAGAGAGAAATGATCCGCGCGGAAAAACAGACCGCGTTCAGGCAGGCTTTCTTCGGTAACCACACGCCCCTGCGATTTGGCAAATTTTGCCAAATCGTCTTCCAATGTCCCCTGACCCTGGCCGACCAATATGACATCCTTCGCCTTGCCAGCGGTTTGCAGAACATCGATCGCCAGATTGGCGACGGTTGTTTCTACAGGATATATAGGCGCCTGCGCATAGACTTCGGAACCCAGCAGCCCGCGCTCCTCCGCGCTCCATGCGGCGATCACAATCGTCCGGTCAGGCTGCGGCATGGATTTGAATTTGCGGGCAATTTCCATGATTCCGGCGATGCCGAGAGCGTCATCATTGGCACCGGCTCGATAGATTTTACCGTCTTTGTCGGGCGGTCCCTCACCATAAGCGTCCCAATGCGCGCCATAGATGATCGTTTCATCGGGCCGTAATTTGCCGGTAATCTTGCCAAACACATTCTGGCTTTTCACCACTTCCTGCTTCACTGGATAAGCTGCGGCGAATTTTGCCCCGATCGACACTGGTTTAAAATTCTTCGTCCTCGCCGCAACCCGCAATTTTGCGAGGTCTAGTCCGGCGTCATCGAATAAATTTTGGGCAGCCTCTCCGCTTATCCAGCCTTGCAATGCCAGGCTGGTCATTTCACCAGATAGCTTGGCAATGCCGTAATTTTCGGCTTGCGGACTTTCAACGACACTCCAGCCATAGCCCGCAGCTTCGGTTTCATGAATGATCAGCGCCGCCACCGCGCCGCGCCGCGATGCTTCTTCGAACTTATAGGTCCAGCGGCCGTAATAGGTCATCGCACGGCCGCCAAACGTGCCGGCCACGGCCTCATTGGCAGAGGCGGCAAAATCAGGATCATTGACCAGAAAGACCGCAACCTTTCCCTTCAAGTCCGCGTCTTTATAATCGTCCCATCCCCGTTCGGGCGCGGTCACACCATAGCCGACAAACACCATTTCCGCGTCCTCGACCACCGCCCTGTCCTGGGCCTGCAAGGTCGACACATAAATGTCTTTGCCAGCATTTAATGCCGTGGTTTCGTTATTGCTAGCAAACGAAAGCGTTTCCGGCTTGCCCAGAACGGTGTGCAACAACGGAACCGGCTGAGTCCAGTTGCCGTCGACACCGCCGGGCTCCAGACCCAGTGCCTCGAATCGTCCGATCAAATATCCGATTGTTCTATCTTCGCCGGCGGATCCCGGCGCGCGCCCTTCAAATTGGTCCAGGGTCATGGTTCTGACCGTCTGGGCGATTTTTTCGGCGCTTATATCTGTCGCCTGATCAGCGGATTGCGCGTAAACGGGAGCGACAAGCATCATGGTGGCGGCAGACAGCGAGGCGATGGTGCGACCTAATAACAAAGCAAAACTCCTGAAAAATCAATATTGCCCGCAATATTAGTCTATCAGCCTGCATTTGCACGCGAAGTTTTTTACGCTATCTTTTGCACTAATGCGCTGGCTCCGCTAACGGCTGCCCATGCTTAATTTCAGTAATATAACCGTGCGCCTCGGCGGCACTGTGATCCTCGACGGCGCGACCGCAGCGCTGCCCCCCGGCGCGCGCGTCGGCATGATCGGCCGCAATGGAGCGGGCAAATCAACCTTGATGAAGGTCATCGCGGGAATGTTGGAGCCCGATGACGGCAGCGTCGACATGCCTAAGGATGCAAGGCTTGGCTATATTGCCCAGGAGGCGCCTGCCGGACAGGACAGCCCGCTGGACACCGTGCTCGCAGCTGATGTCGAGCGAGCATCACTATTGGCGGAGGCAGAAACTGCCGCCGACCCGCACCGGATTGGCGAAATCCACGAACGACTGAACATGATCGAAGCGCATAGCGCTCCCGCGCGCGCGGCCAAGATCCTGATCGGCCTTGGCTTTGACGAAGCAGCCCAGCAACAGCCGATGGACAGTTTTTCCGGCGGTTGGCGGATGCGTGTGGCGTTAGCTGCTCTGCTGTTTTCCCAGCCCGAAGTCCTGCTGCTCGATGAGCCGTCCAATCACCTTGACCTCGAAGCAACCTTGTGGCTGGAAAATTTCCTGACCAGCTATCAGGCAACGATTTTGGTGATCAGCCACGAGCGCGATTTGCTCAACAATGTGGTCGATCATATTCTCCATCTGCAGCACGGCACCACAACCCTCTATCCCGGCGGCTATGATGCGTTCGAGAAACAGCGGGCCGAACGGCAGGCGCAGCTCGCTTCCTCGCGCGAAAAGCAGATTGCCCAGCGCGAGAAACTGCAATCCTACGTTTCCCGCTGGGGTGCCAAGGCGCATAGCGCGAAACAGGCGCAGAGCCGGGTCAAGGCGCTCGCCCGCATGGAGCCTATTGCCGCTGCGATTGATGATCCCTCTCTGACTTTCCATTTCCCCAGCCCAGCGGAACTGAAACCGCCGTTGATCACGCTGGATGACGCCTCTGTTGGCTATGGCGACAATATCATTCTCTCCGGCCTCAATATGCGGCTTGATCCTGATGATCGTACCGCGCTGCTCGGACGGAATGGCAATGGCAAGACCACCCTCGCCAGGCTGCTTGCCAGCCAGCTGGCACCGAAACAGGGCTCGATCAACAAATCGGGCAAGCTGACAGTTGGCTATTTCACCCAATATCAGGTCGAGGAACTGGATACATCCGACACGCCGCTGGAACATATGACCCGGCTGATGAAGAATGCCAAGCCAGGGGCCGTGCGCGCGCAACTGGGTCGTTTCGGTTTTTCCGGCGACAAGGCAACTATATTGGTCGGCAAACTTTCCGGCGGCGAGCGTGCGCGACTGGCGCTGGCGATGATCACCCGCGATGCCCCGCATCTGCTGATCCTCGATGAGCCGACCAACCACCTCGACGTCGACGCACGCGAGGCGCTGGTCCACGCGCTCAATGAATATAGCGGTGCCGTCATATTGGTAAGCCATGATCGCCACATGCTCGAGCTGACCGCCGATCGTTTGGTGATGGTCGATAGCGGCAAGGCCGAAGAATTTCCCGGCACACTCAAGGACTATACCGATTTCGTTCTTGGCAAAAATCAGCCGGGATCATCGGGCGGCAAAGGCAACGGCGGCAACCGCAAGGAAGAACGCCGCGCGGCGGCCGAAAAGCGCAAACAGCAAACCGAATTGCGCAAGAGCGTCAGCTCCGCCGAAAAGGAAATGAAAATTTTTGGCGAGGAAGTCTCCGCGATTGACCGCGCGATGTTCGACCCTGCGACCGCAGAACCGAAACATTCCGGCCTGAAGATGACCGACCTGATGAAATTGCGGGCCGAAATTCAGGATCAGCTTGATAAAGCGGAAGCCCGGTGGATGGACGTAAGCGACCGACTCGAACAGGAAAATGTCAATGCCTGATCGGCCCCATTCATGAGCGAAACCTGGAAGGTCTCGATCCCCTGCACCCGGGCCGAGGCGCAGATGCTCGCGGCGGATAATCTGTTCGTCAGCTCCGCCGATTCGACGCCGACAATCGTTGCCAGCGAAATGAATGCCAAGCGTCCCGACGAATGGATGATCGATATCTATTGCGAGGAAGAACCGTATCCGGAACTGATCGGCAATCTTCTGCTCTTGTCGCCATCGGCCCGAAACGCCGATGTTCAGCCCAGGATCGAACGGCTCGCGAACGAAGATTGGGTGACATTGAGCCAACAGGGCCTGGAACCGCTGCGCGCTGGTCGCTTTCATGTCCATACGTCAAGTGACCAGCCCTCCGACAATCCCAAACTGACCAATATCTGTATTGATGCCGGCCGCGCTTTTGGTACCGGCCATCATGAAACGACGATGGGCTGCCTGCAAAGCCTCGACCAGCTCAGGCGCTCCGGTCACCGGTTTCGCAATATCGCCGATGTCGGAACCGGTTCCGGCCTGCTGGCTTTCGCCGCTCATCATCTGTGGCGAGACGCCAAAATCATCGCTAGCGATATCGATCCGGTGGCGGTTTCCGTGACCGAAGCCAATGCACAGAAAAATGCAATCGGGCTGGGCATTGGCCGCAGCCATATCCGGCTGGTCCAGAGCAATGGCCTCGATCATCCGGCGCTCAGGCAACGGTCGCCGTTTGATCTGATCATCGCCAATATCCTGGCTGGTCCGCTGGTCGCTCTCACCCCGCAAATCGCCGCCGCATCAGGCGCCGGGACCGTTTTGCTATTGGCCGGTTTGCTGAGCCGCCAGAAAGCCGAAGTCGTCCGCGCCTATGTCCGCGAGGGATTCCGCCTGAAACATTCCCGGCTGGACAATGAATGGCCGTGCCTGACCCTGGTCAAATCAAAAAAATATGGCTGGGTCCGCAAGCCGCAACGCGAAAAATCGCCGCTGGCCTCGGACTATTTCGGGGAATGTTAGTGCCCCTGCGCAGGCAGGGGGCCATCTAGGGCCAGTCCGTCAAGAGGCAATCCCGAGAGATGTTCGCTGCCACCGCAGGCAAACCCACTGTCAAACAACCGTAGCGTCTCCGGCTTGCAACCGCGCATAGTCTTGCGTCCCCTCGGTCAACACCACATCACCCTCGACAGTCTCGGCAATCCTGATGTCGGGCAGCCCGACAATCCGGTCATAGACCGGCTTGAAATCCGTCTCCACCGTCACCCGCAGCAGCTCTTCCAGACTGGGAATGACGAAATAATTCTGCTGATAATCGTCGATCCGATATTCGGTGCGCAAGACCCGCTCGAGGTCGAACAATATCCGGTTGGGGCTGGGATCATCGAGCGCAAACACGCTCTCGCCATAGCTGGAGACAATGCCCGCACCATATATGCGCAGGCCGTCGTCCTCCCGGATCAGGCCAAATTCCACCGTATACCAGTAGAGCCGCGCCAGCTGTTTCAATGTTCCGAATTTCAGCGCCCTTAGCCCGCCGCGCCCGTAAGCAGCCATATAATCACCGAATCTTTGGTCGGCGAGCATCGGCACATGGCCGAAGACATCGTGAAAAATATCCGGTTCCTGCAGATAGTCCAGCTGATCGCGACGGCGGATGAAATTGCCGGACACGAAACGCCGGTTGGCGAGATGGTCGAAGAAGACATCATCGGGCACCAGGCCGGGCACAGCGACCACCTGCCAGCCAGTGGCATCCATCAATATCCTGTTGAGTTCGTCAAAATCGGGAATACCCGGCCGCGACAGTTTCAAGATATCAATGCCATCGAGAAACGCCTGCGCCGCCCGGCCCGGCAGCATTTTCTGCTGGCGCGCGAACAATATATCCCAGATCTCATGGTCTTCGGCGGAATAGGCCTGCCAGTCCTGATCAATCGTCCAATCCGCATTTGCGTGCGCTGGCGGCTTGTCATAGACATGGCTGTTAGATTTGGGGGCAGCAAGCATAGCGGGACCCTACAACAGAAAAGGTTTCAATGGCAACTATGATGCTTAAATGGTTGAAACGCAGCGTCTTTGGGTTGGGCACGGTCATCGCTCTCTATCTGCTTGCGGCGCTCGCCGGCAGTCTGCTGCCCGCCAATCAGCACTGGCAAAGCACCGAAGACGGAATCGAAATGTTCATCGAAACCAATGGTGTGCACACCGGGATCATCATGCCGATTTTGAGCGATGTCCATGACTGGACGCCGTTAATCCGCCCCGAAGATCTTCAAGACCCGTCGCGCTACGGCAGTCATATCTTGGTCGGCTGGGGCCATGAAGGCGTATATCGCAACACCCGCATATGGAACGACCTGCGGGCGAGCGACGCGATCAGCGCGATTTTTGGCAGCAGCGAAGTACTTATCCACGTCTACCACCTGAATTACCCAAAGGCTTATCCCTATTATCGCCGCCGCCTGATCGTCAGCGCAGCGGAATTTCGTAAAATCGCGGCGGCCATCGAAGCGCGGTTCGTCCTCGACGATCTTCATCGCCCACAACCGTCATCGGGCTATGGTGATGACGACCTGTTCTACCAGTCGCGCGGTCACTATAATGCCTTTTATACCTGCAACAACTGGACCAGCGATGTGCTGCGACAAGCGGGCATCCGCACCGACCTGTGGACTCCGTTTCAGGGCGGCGTGATGCGCTGGTTTCCCGAACCGCACGAATGAACGCTTAGCCAGCCACAAATTCTCGCAGGGCCGCTCTATCCTTTATCGTCACAAATCCATAGCCCGGCTCGATCATGCCTGCCAACTGTAATTTGGTCAGAGCCTTGCCCAGTGAGACCCGCGAAACACCTACCAGATCGGCCAGGTCCTGCTGGGTCGCCATGATATCCGCGCCGTCTTGCTGATCGCTGCACAGCTGGAGCAGCGCCTGAGCTAGCCTTTGCGGCACCGACAGGTTGCGGCTGGACTCGATCAGGCTGAACGATTCCTGCACGGTCAGCGCCATGGTCTTGAGCAACAATCGCGTGATCGTCGGATCGGATTCCATCAGGCTCTGCAGTTCGCGGTCGCCGATCCGGATCAAGATGCAATCGCTACCGGCAATGGCGTCCACGGCGCGGGGAAATTCTCCCATGAAGGCCAGTTCGCCAAATGTGTCACCGGCGCCGAGCATGGCAAAGAGGATCAAGCGTCCGTCGATGCCATAGCGCCCGATTTGCACCGATCCGCGTTCGACATACCAGAATTCCTGCCCCACATCGCCGCGTTGCTGGATGATCTGCCCTTTGTCGAAAGATCGCGCCCGCCCGCGCGCCAGCAAATCGCGGCGAACCGGGTCGGGAAGCGCCATGACAAAGCCGGTCGCTGCCATCTGAGCCGGTCCGTTCATGCGAAATCTTCAGAATGGAAACATGTTTGCATTTAACTCTAACTACATCCGCTAGTGACTATCTGCAAGCCATGCTCTGGGAGAGAAATCATGCGGCCTGAACTTATCGCGATCACCGGAATATTCCTTGTCTTCGGCACGCTCGAATTCCTGCGCACTCGACTGTTCAGCAAGCCCGAACAGACCCGCGACGACGCGCTGGTCGAGATTATCGGTTCCTTCGTGCTGCTGGTCATCACCCAGCCCGGCATCATCATCGCGGCCCAATATATTCTCGGAGCAGCCGCACCCCAATGGGCCGGTGCGTTGGCAGGAATTCCGCTGATCGCTGTCATCGGCCTGTTCCTGATCTTTGACGACATGATGCAATATTTCTGGCACCGTTTGTCGCACAGCGTGCCCTTTCTCTACAATCTGCACCGCTCGCACCATAATGCGAAATATATGAGCATGCGCCTAGTCTACCGGAATAATATTTTCTATTATCTTACCATGCCGAGCATCTGGTTTTCCGGCGCGCTGATCTATCTCGGTCTCGGCTGGGTCTATGTCTTCTACATCATCCTCAAAATGGCGGTCATCGTCGGCGCCCACAGCGATGTCGCCTGGGACGAGCCGCTGTACAAGATAAAATGGATGTCCCCGGTGATGTGGCTGGTCGAACGCACTATCTCGACGCCAGCGACCCATCACGCCCATCACGGCCGCCACAAGAGCGACGGCGTTACCCATTACAAGGGCAATTTCGGCAACCTGTTGTTCTTCTGGGACGTATTGTTCGGCACCGCCAAGATCACCCGCCGCTTTCCCGAAACCTACGGCGTCGAAAATCTCGCCCCGGCCACCTTAGGCCAGCAACTGGCCTGGCCGATCTTTCCGGAGAACAAGCAAGGCGGCCATGGCGTCAAGGAACTGGCGGCGATCGAAGCAGCGGAGAAAATTTAAAGAGCTTGGGGGAGAGGTAAGGCGGTCGCTGGCTTAGAGTTTGAGCGGCCGCCTGACTTCAAGCACGTCACCCCGACCAGTCATTTTACAGAGCCACGAGATTTGCTAGAATGGCGATGTCTCAATTTGGGCCTTTGCCGACATCCACCGGCATTGAACTCGACGTCGGCTTTGGACGCATCTTTGCACGCTGGCCTATGGACTTGTCCTACCGACAAATTATAAGGTCGGATGCGTGCTTCAAAGATAGAAGGAAATACCGATATGAACTCTCAGGCGACTTTTACCAAAATGCAGGATGGCACACTTGAAGATTGGAAGATTATCGGCGCTGCCCACAAGGAGGAATTCAAGAATACGGCGGATCGTTTTATCGGCATGTTGAAATCACTCGAGCAACACACGCTCGGATTTGCCTGTGATCAGCTCCAACATTCCCTGATGACAGGAACGCTTGCACGCAGGGCGGGAGCTACCGATGAGGAAATCGTTATCGCGCTTTGTCATGACATTGCAAAAGCGATTAACGTTCCCAATCACGGGCCGATTGCCGCAGAGTTGATGCGGCCTTACATTAGCGATGATAGCTATCACGTGATCCGAAACCACCAGGCTTTTCAGGGCGAACATTATTACCATTATATGGACGCACCAACCGATCTTAGAAAAAAATGGGTCGATGAATCATGGTATGGTCTTGCTGTTAAACTCGTCGATGAATGGGATGCGCCTGCATTTGATCCTGACTTCGAAGTGGATTCATTGGAAAGTTTTGAACCACTCATGCGAAAGATATTCCACGATAGCCCTGCAGCCGTTGGATAGAAAAAAATTCCGATCCTTCGGAAACAGCATCAGATCATATTAGGATTGGGGTTTTTCTAAATCCGTTTCCCACCCAATAATTGCCGTTAATGGCGACCAAAGCTAGAATCTGTTGCCGGAAAATTGTGCCGGTACGCAAACATCGACACAATGCCTGACGCAATATGCTCGCTAACCTGCAGCCGCCACAATCTCGGCCCAGGCCACCTCGTCGATCACTTCCACGCCTAGTTCCGCCGCCTTTTTCGCTTTTGACCCCGCACCCGGCCCGGCGACCACCAGATCGGTTTTCGCGCTCACCGAGCCGGAAGCCTTGGCCCCCAGCGCCTCGGCCTGCGCCTTGGCTTCATCGCGGCTCATGGTTTCGAGCTTGCCGGTGAAGACCACGGTTTTTCCTGCAACCGCACTATCGCGGGTTTCGACGATATAATCCGGCGGAGATACTTCACTGAGCAGATCATCCCAGACCGCACGATTATGTGGCTCATGGAAAAAATCGGCCAGCGCCTGCGCCACCGTGGGGCCAACGCCATCGATCGAGGTAATTTCGTCGCGCACCGCTTCATCGTCCCGCGCGGCCTTCCCAACCTCAGCCAGTCTCGGCAAGGTCCTAAAATTCTTCAGCAAATCCTTTGCCGTCACCGAGCCAATATGCCGAATCCCCAGCCCGAACAGCAACCGCGCTGCATCCGGCTGCAGCTTCTTTTCCACAGCCGCCAACAGATTATCCACAGACTTGTCCTGCCAACCTTCGCGCGCCAATATTTCCGCCCGATGCTGATACAGGCGAAATATATCCGCCGGGCTTTCGAGCCAGCCTGCTTCGATAAATTCGGCGATGCTTTTCTCGCCTAGGCCGTCGATATCCAGCGCGACCCGCGAAACAAAATGCGCCAGACGCTGAAACCGCTGCGCCGGGCAGATCAGCCCGCCGGTGCAGCGGACATCTACCTCGCCTTCCTCGGCCACCGCTTCGCTGCTACATTCGGGGCAATGGTCGGGGAAATGATAGGGATCGCGCTGTTCCTCGCGGGTCAGATTGTCGACCACTTGCGGGATCACATCCCCGGCTCGCTGGATCACAACCCGGTCACCGGGCCGCACCCCGAGCCGTCCAATCTCATCACGGTTGTGCAGCGTCACATTGGACACAACCACGCCGCCGACCGTCACCGGTTTCAGGCGGCCCACCGGCGTCAGCTTGCCGGTGCGACCGACCTGAATATCGATGCTTTCCAGCGTCGTCTGCGCCTGCTCGGCCGGAAATTTATGGGCGATCGCCCAGCGCGGTGCCTTGGCGACAAAACCGAGCCGGTGCTGCCAGTCGAGCCGGTCGACCTTGTAGACCACGCCGTCAATATCATAAGGCAGGTCCGCCCGCTCGGCCTCGATATGGCGATAATGGGCGAGCATTTCGTCGAGCGTTTCAAACCGTTTTACCAAAGGCGAAACCGGCACGCCCCAGCTGGCAATCGTCGTCATAACGGCCAGCGAGGTCTCTCCCGGCAAGTCACTATGCACACCCCAGCCATGTGCCCAGAATTTCAGCGGCCGCTTGGCGGTGATATTCGCATCCTTCTGACGCAGCGAACCGGCGGCCGCATTGCGCGGATTGGCAAACTGGCGGATTTTCTCGGGATCGAACTCGACGCCCTTCGCCTCCGCATCGACCCTGCCCTCGTCCATCAGCCGCTCGTTCAGCCCGGCAAAATCCGCCTTGGCCATATAGACCTCGCCGCGTATTTCAAACAGGTCGGGGATGGCCCCCCTCTCCCCTTCAGGGGAGAGG
>JABMNS010000129.1 GCA_013204445.1 Sphingomonadales bacterium | reverse complement strand
TTGTTGCAGCTGGACCGTGATTTCTAATCTGCTATGACCGATGCATTGCTAATTCATTGAAATGTATATGATTAGCAGTGCATCCGTCGTTTGAGAATGACTGGAATCTCTCAAAATAGAGCAAGCTGACCCGGATTTTTGCGAGGGCCTTTTCTAGATTGGCCAGAGAATCGGATGATATTTTCATATTGCCTGTCCGTAAAACCCAGTATTTGAACGTTGCCTTTTTCGGGCAAGTTTGCGCTGATCCGGCGGACGAAGGTTTGGTATTGCTCCTTGCCTGAACAGAATCTGACATAGATCGAGAATTGAGCCATTTCATATCCTTCGTCTAGCAAAAGTTCTCTAAACTTTGTAGCATTCCGCGCTTCTTCGCTTGTGCCCACTGGCAGATCAAACATAACCATAATCCACATCAACTGATACCCGCTATAGTGACGACACTGCTCGACTTTTTCAGGTACATTCACCTGGCCACCCCATTTGGTTTATAGCGGGCAATGCTGTTCCAAGCGAGCGGGTCAGGAGGTGAGAATAGGGCAAGGGATAATTTTCCCTGTTCAAAACTGGCTGCAAGAGAGCGAGCTAGGCGCTGAGCAGCGACCGACACCGGCGAAGCTTCTCCCTGACAATCAAGATCGGCAGAAATCAAAGCCGCAAGCCTCTGCTTGGCCGGGCTGTCGACATCGCATGCCCCCTCATCCAGCATTTGTCTTACCACCGCGTCCACCAGCGGGCGGAAAGGCTCCATGAGATCATCAACAAGCGCAAAGGCATTGAGCCGGTTCGCATGATGAAGCCCAATGGTCGGATGCAGACCGGAGGCAATAGTAGAGCGCGCAACCATCGACCGAATGACGGTATAGCCGTAATTCAGTAAGGCATTCGCTCCATCGGCTGCACGGTCTCGGCGAAAATCTTGACCCATAAGCGCAGTCCAATAGCGACGTGCTGCTTGCGCCTCAACATTGTCGGGGTCACCAGAACGCACCCGATTTGCTAGAAATGTCAAAGCTGACGCCTCCTCTCGACCACACGCAGCAAGTAGGCTGGCCTGCATACGGATTTTCGCGACAACAATCTGCTTCCAAGCGCGCTTCATCATTGGGCGCGGGCAATCCCATTGGGCACGAAACCGAGCATTTTGAGCGTGATGGCCTTCGATCGGAATCATCATGGCAACAGGAGCATGATTAGCCGAACAGAGTACCATCATGGCGCCGCGTTTGGCGAGTTTAACCACAAGGTTTGTTGTCCAAGTCACCCCATGCGCATGAATGATAATGGCAGCAATATCGTCCAGAGCAATACGACCCTGCTCAGCCTTGTTCAGACTTACTATCAGAAACCCGCGATGCGACGCGAGATGTAAGTTATCAGTGGTTATGTCGATAATCCGGTCCATAAGCCCGCATCCCTTCGCTCTTGCGAATAGAAGTTTATGGATAACAATAGGTTAATGGGACTTATTCACGCGGTCCCGGATCAAATATCCTGCCTATTTCATCAATGCGTATTTGGCGTGCCTTCATCTTTTTCAGGCCATTCGCGGTCGTACTGATATATTTGAACGGATCGATTCCATCAGCAGCGCGCGCCTTCAATGGCCCGGCTTCATTAGCAAGGGCAAGAAACATTTGGCCATTGGAACCAAATTTCACTACGCGCACGATCTCACGCGCTGCACCGTCACGCTCAACAGCGATTAAATCATTTTGCCTCAAACTAAGTAGACGTTTTGCTGCTGGATGAGGCTTTTCCTCTATATGACTGTGCTGATGGGCATCAAACATTGAGATGACGCTGGAATGCTCTCTCCCATCGAGATCCTTCCATTTCGTGATCCATTTGCCATCGGGCATGCGCCAAACATCGAAACGTGCATTACCATCACCCTTATAGGCTTTGTAGGCCACACCATCTTTATCATGAATGGGGATTACTTTGAGCGATTCACAAAGGCGAACCCGCCGGATACCGCTATAAGGGCCATCACTCTTGGCAAAATCACGCAGCGCTTTTTCAAAATCCTTGCCGTCGCAATCCTGCGTCGCTGCGTAGAGCGCATCCTGAAGCGAATGGTCAGTCATCCGTTCGGGGTCAGTCAAATCACCAGGCTTCAGAGACAATAACGGTTTTCGCGATACCACAATCGGCACGCCCTTTGCAGTAGTGCGCCCTGTCAAGCCATAAGCAGTATCATTATGCAACTGGCCGGAGGTTACATCCTTGTGTCTAGAGGGTGTACCTTTGCGGCCATGATCCGCCTTATGGCTAATCGTAGTGGCAAGCAGCTTGTCACGCAGTTCATCGCGGAAGCCATCCCAGGGTGTTGGCAGGCCATCGAATAGCTTATCCAGATCATGCTGCGCAGCACGCGCTGCGGCCTTGGAAATCTTTTGAATCATAGATGGTGTAGTGGCACCAATAACAGCGGCATCTATCGCATGATGTCGATGGTCGAGCCGGTTTTTAGGCGCGTTGCTATGTTCATTTTCTACCCAGTTATGATCGGGCAACAATTCGTTCAGACCCCACAAACGACGAAGCATTGCAGTCATCCGGCCGGTCACCGCATAAACACGGCGGCCCTCATCAGGCGTGTAGAGCGCACTTAAATATTTAGCAGCAATTCGGGACAGATATTGGGTATCGGTTAGCTGTCGAGCGATGAAACCTCCATCGCGTTCTATGCGCTCCATGGCATCAGGACTGAAGCGCCATTGTTTTGACCTATGCATTGTTGCGACTTGATCCTGAATGGTCGCCCAGTTGTCTGTGTTGCCCCATTTTTCATAAGGTGTCATCTGACCCTTTTGCCGGTTACATTTTGCATGACACACCGTCTTATTGGCTGCGCCATCATCAAGGCAGCGCGAATATGGAATGATATGATCTATATCCACTGATGCATTCATCAGCATCTCGGCGCTAATCTGGCCCCCGCAATAGGGACAGCGACGATCAAGGGCATTTTGTGGGTTTAAATCTTCCCATAACCGCATCATCATCCGGTTACCGCCGCTGTCTCGCTGCCCCATTTCGATCAGCTTTTCGCCGCGCGCTCTCGCCGCGTCAGTATTCTGCTTGATCCGTCGACTTTGCTCAGCCTTTTGCTTTTCATTGAGCTTGAGTTCGCGCGCCAACTCGACATAGATTTGGTCAGGCCGTCCATGGACTGCAACAATAGCGTTTACCAACTTGCGAAGCTGATTCATTCCAATATGCACGGTAGGATTAGTGATTTTGCCAAACTGCCGTTCCAGCGCATCTCCATAATCGTCTTTTCCCGGCGCGATTTCGCGGGTTAGCACCTCTCCATAATAGGGTAACGAATCAAAACCTTCTCCGGTGCGCTGGTCACTATGGTGAAATCCAGCGCGAGCTGCAGCCTCTGCATACGTAACAACTTCGGCTTGCAACTTTTCAAGCAACATCTGGGTCGCGGTCTCTCCAAACCGGCCATGGCCTTCAGGTAATGGTGAATTGGCAATTGCAATCGCCACATCCTCGCCCACACCATAGTTACGCATCAGCCAAGCGAGCAGTGCATCGGGGTCCTCCTCGTCCTGCAACCGGTCCAGTATTTGCGTCTGTTCTATTAAGTCAAATGCAGGCCAGCGGCTGCCAAACCGCTTTCTATCCGACAACGCAGCCCTCACCTCATCACCAAGCAAATCCTTGCGGTTCTCACTTTCTTTGTTGAACCGCGATCCGGCGGGTAATTTAATCGCCTTGGCAAGAGAGGTAAAAGAGATTCTCTTCTTGTCACGCATCTTCATGATCAGTGCGTCGCGTTCGGCCAGCGTAAGCTTGCGGCTCCCCTCTCCCGGTGTAACAACCTCCAGCTGATTCACTTCCTCATAAAGCCGCCTTTGCTGGAACAATGGATGAGCCTTGGGCAAGCGTCTTTCGTCATCGGGCACACCATTCCAACCCGCAAAGGTGCAATAGCCAATCTCTTGCTCCTTCAAGGGTCGTTGATAGAAGATAACGCGATGTATAGCCTTTCGTGCTGCATCGGTCAGCGATACAGCATGATGTGCTGCCTGCGCCGTCCAAATGGCGTCAAACTCTGCCTCATAATGTTTGCGGTCAGGGTAGAAATCATAACCATCGGCCTCCGGCCGCATCCGCACACGCTTCTGGTCACGGCCGAACAAAAACTCTCCCAAAGTCCGTGCACCAAGAATACGCATAGCTTCGTCTAAGGCCTTTGTACCGCTAGCAATTTTGCCGTCCTCGCCAGCCTTTGAAACTCGGTCGGCCTTGCGGTTAGATTTAAATCCGCGCCGTTGATTAAGATGAAATAGCGCCCTGCCCAGTTCGTACAGTGTGAGCTTTTCATCAAGCGCCTTCACCCTCAATGCGTAAGGATCAAGCCCCTCCAATGCTTTTGCCGCCATCTTATCGCGCGGCATCAGACCATGCTGCCGCATGACTTTCATCAATGCTGCTCGCCTACCAATATATCGGTCTCTTCTTCGCCTCGCCGATCGAGCATCCCTTCGGTCTACCGCCAAGCTAGCACCTGATTTAGGATCACGCCCGTCAGAAAAAATTCTTACTCCAATATCGAGGATGCTATCTCCATTATAAAGGCACCACCCAATCGAATTTGTACCAAGATCAAGTCCAAGTGCTGTGGTCACGATCGATTCCCCTACCGAGCTTAAAAAACTATTATCATCGTGATGCCAACTATTGACAATCTAAATTATAATTTTACAATAGAGAAATTAGAAATCACGGTCCAGTTGTTAACAAGCAGCTTGACTGCACCAAATTAGGCAGGGGCTACGGCCCCTGTTTTTTTAAAAATGAAATCGACTTAAGCTTCCGGTTGTGTTCTAATCTAATCACTAGCGCACCAAATCCAATGTTACCATCGGCGTATTTTCTCCTGCAGAAACCAGAAAGCTACACCGACCCTTGCAATCAATAATCCGGCAAGGTGGGTGCTGACCGATTAGCGAATAATCTGGCCCCCTGACCATTATCAGCGCCACCAGATCGACACGGAACGTATTGCGGCACTTGTCGCAGTGGGCTTTGATATTGACCCTATTGAAGCGCATTTGCCCGACAGTACTATATGCCTTTGGAAGAATCGGTTTATTGTTGCTGGAACCCATTTAGGAATGAGAACATAGCATGAACTTATTGGAAAGCGGTTTCTTCAGTAAGCTAGCTATGCGCCACCTCATTCGCACCTTATGGCTCACACCATCTAGGTATGGGCAGATGAGATTGCGCGGTGTTGAAAAAACGAATAGCATCGGGACATGAGTGAACCGTTTGATAAGCTTGATCACTTCATCCGCAATGAAATGCGGATGTCCCACATATACCAACCTGTCATGCTCGCTGAGCTGCTGCGCTCAAATGGAACAGCTTCCATTCAGTCAATTGCCAAAGCTCTGTTGACTGAAGATCAATCACAGGTGGAATATTATGGGCAGATAACTAAGAATATGGTTGGTCGCGTTCTTACAAAGAACCGCGGCTTGACAGAAAGAGACGGCGACAAATATCACCTAAAGGGCTCCGGGGAGCTAACGGCAAGTGAGGTCGAAGCCCTCGTTGATCTCTGTGAAGAAAAAGTGGCAGAATACGTTGCAAAACGTGGAGATAAAATATGGGCACACCGTAAAAGCTCCTCTGGCTATATTCCGGGAACATTGCGCTATGAGGTCCTGAAGCGAGCGAAATATAGATGTGAGCTTTGCGGTATATCAGCGGAGCAAAAAGCCATTGAGGTTGATCATATCCTACCCAAAAACCATGGTGGCAGTGATGAGCTGCATAACCTTCAAGCGCTGTGCTATTCCTGTAACGCCACAAAAAGAGATCGGGATGATACTGATTTCCGCAATATGGCGGCGGTCTATACGGAGCGCAGCAAGGACTGCCCATTTTGTGAATTACCTCAGGGCCGTGTTGTTGCAGAGAATGAACTGGCGCTTGCTTTTCGAGATGGCTTTCCCGTGACAAAGCAACATACCCTCATCATTCCAAAGCGCCATGTGGCTGATTACTTTGATTTGTTTCAACCTGAAAGAAACGCCCTGCACGCATTGATGGAGGAACAACGAGCACTTATCTGTCGTGATGACCACTCCGTCACAGCTTTCAATATAGGAGTGAACGCGGGCACCGCGGCTGGGCAGACGGTGTTTCACTGCCACATACATTTGATACCTCGCCGTGAAGGGGATGTGGACGAACCGCGCGGAGGTGTTCGAGGCGTTATTCCCATCAAGCAGAACTATTAATCCTGCATAAAATCTAGACATCCACCGAGGCGCGCTCCGGACGGGCACTGGCTGAATTGTTCGTTGGCCTCATGGAAGTGTAGTCCATGAGGGTGCTTGCCACTCTTGCCACCTGTTTTGAGTTGCGCGCGCAGTGACCCCCGTATTAACTATTCTCTCCATTAACTGAAAAGTAGTGGCAAGAGTGGCAAGCACGCTCAAGAAGCCCAGAAATCCTATGCTTTTTCTTGCCATCTAAGGTGGCAAACGGTGGCAAATTTGCCATCATGCATGTGTCTGAGTGGTCAGATCAGTCCTCCCACTCGATAGTTCCGCCCATGGCGTCAGCGAATTCCCGCCGAGCCGTGGCAAGCGGTGGCAAGAAATAGCCCCTAAGCTGTTTGTTATGGACCGTCTTTCTGCCTTGTTCGGCTGAGCTGCATAGCTTCTGGATTGCATCGTGCATTTCGCTCTGTTGCCGAGCATAGAACTGCCGCTGACCCTTTTCGAAACGCTTCCAGCCCTCCAGCAGCCTTTTTGTGCTGATGAAGGTTGTATCGCACCAAGGGTCTATTGGCTCACCGAAGGTTGACAGGTCAAAATCGCCTGAGATAAGCACCTCATACCAGTATCTATCGAACCCAGTCAGAGACTTCAGTTTCTGGCCCATATGCGCCGCGTTCTTGGGGCGTTGCCGAACATCAAAGTTGCTCAGGTCGTACCGTTCGAGATCGTAGACCATGGCGGCAATCGCCGTCGGATCATTGATGGCCTGATACACCTGATTCCAGTATACTTGATCGCCCTGCCGCTTATCTGAGACATGAAAGAATGCGAGCCGACGGTCATCTGCCTCTACGTGGGCGAAGTGGGCGTGGTTTGTGGCTGAGAAAAAGCGGTGGTAAGAATCGATGCTCCGCCGTGGCTGGTTCTTCTGTTCAATGGTGATTGTAGGCTCCGTCACCAATGACTTGAGCCGGTCCATCGCCCGCCGGTCCCCTGCGAACATGGCTTCGTCCATGCATATCGCGAAGTTGCCCTCTAGGGCAGCATTGAACCTGCCGATGACATGATCGACATCCGAAACAAGCAAGGTGGAGTTAGACCAGATCCGCTCCACAATCCGCAGTGCTGAACCCTTGCCGGTGCCTTGACCTCCGATCATGGCGATGACCACACCCGGCTTGTCCTCGGGGGCCTGAAGCATCTGCGCGAGAAATAGCGTCAGGTAGCGGTAAAGGCTGATATCCCCGTCCGCGATCACCTCAAGCAAGAAGCTCTTGATGATACCCCAGTCCCCCTGCCTCGGGATGGCAGTGGGACCACTCCAAAGGTTCAAGGTCGTTAGCGGTGTCGAGAGCGGGCTGAAGGCGATCCTGTCATAGACCGTTGTCTTCGGGCTGACCATGAAGTCGGTAATCGCTTTGCCCGGGTCAGATGAGAGCGGCAGAGCCTCGAGAAAACGTCGCAGCAGCAACTTGCCTGGGGTCATGCGGAACATCTGCACCCCCTCACGGTCAATGCCGCTGCGGACGTCCTCGATCTGTTTCTGATCTACAATAACCACATCGCCCGAGAGCTTGAGGAGATAGAACGCCTTCTGCAGTTCCTGCAGTGGAGAAAGTGCCGGTGAAATATTTGCAACATTACTCATCCCAGCCTCCTGCACGTGCGTGATGGATGATAGTGCCCATAGTCGGGGTACGGGTCTCGTCGTAGCTGTTCGCAACGTTCCAGAAATTATCTTCTTCGAAACGATCCGTCGCGGTCTTGCACCATGCCTCCGCAATCTGCTGACAGTCATGCCAGCCAAGGCTTAGAATCGCCCACACAATGTCGCGGTAGATTTCGTAGCTGCAATCTGCGGACACATGACCCAAAGCTTCAACCACACGGGCTCGCTGGCGTGGGGTGTCGTCCACGCCTTTAGAGAACGACAAACGCCCCTTGGCGCGACAGCGGTTCATAGTCTTTGGAAGCGCGTTTGCAATCTTAACGGCGGTATAGCGAGGGCCTATCGAGCGGAGAGTGACTATTGGGCAATCAATTGCTCCATCATTCCGGTCTCCATCGCGATACTTCATGTGGCGAAAACCGGGCAGCCGCAGGAGGCGGGAGACGTCAGTAGCAGCCGGATCAGCACCCAGTTCAGTTAGGCCACGGTTGATCGCTTCCGCTAGTTCGACCGCCATTTCCTCGCCATCCACCAACAGCCAGTAGAAGTGGCAATTCCCCGGTCCACTAGATTGCACTTCACTGGTCGGTTTTAGCCTCTAACGCACGAGTTTGAGTGCACTTTCAGACACCCCATCCATATCGGCGTGGACACCGCGGACGCGGACTATGTTAGCCTTGCTTCGCTGCCCGTTACACTGATTGACCGCGAAGTAGATTGCCGCACCAGCCTTGTTCAAGCGTTCAAGATCCGGGATCATCGCTGTGACCTTCTCCAACGACAAGTTGGCATACCGGCTGCACAACCGGTCGGGCTTAGGCTTCGGGACGCCCTTTGGGAGATCTGTGAAGGTCTCTATGTTAAACGTCGCGTCCGGTGACGGATCGAGTTGGCGCAAAAATTCGATGGCCGCACTATTCATGACAGCCCCCCTCTGCCTGACGATTAATGAATGTGGATTGCCAGTCGCGAACTAAACCCACATTCCAAGCGGTGATATTGCCCGAAAGTTTGACAGGTTCAGGAAACTCTCCCCCCTTCACCATGCGCCATATTGTTGCGGCTGAGCATGGGGCAATCCTGTCGGAAATTAGCTGCTTTAGGCGGACATATGCTGAGTCCGGTAGATCGTCGAAATTTGTTCGTAGTTGGTGCGACATCATTTAACTCCTTGTGATTCGATGCGATCACATGGCTCTGCCACATAGGATTCTCGCAAGCCGGCTAACGAGATTCAATCTTGCGCTTTTTTATTTTTTAGACGAGATAGGCGGCTTCGTATTCCTGATCGCAGGATCGTCTCACATTCCTCTGTTTCTTTTATATCTATTTCGATCTCATCTAAAGAAATATGGCTGAAAATGCTGTTGCCTCGTTGGTAGTCCGATTCGATTGTGCGTTGGAGCGCCCCCTCACTCAATTCGGGGCTGGCCTCAAGTAGTTTCCACACATACCGATTGAAAGGACCCATCTTGCGCGGGCTTAATGCCTTCCGGCTTTGCTCCATGCTGGTCCTATTCGTTTCGGCTTCAGCAAGATCCTTGAGGATCTTATCAAGTTCTGGATCGTTGTGACGTGCAGCCGATGTTGCAGCCATACGAATCCCATCAATAAACGGATCCTTCCCCGGGACCCACATCGCAACCGCATTGATATAGTTCCGCCTAAACTTGGCATATTGAACTGGATCACGGTCGCGGCCGAGCCCTAGGCGGCGGGCCTCCAGCATCTGGAAAGCATAAAGGATGTCATAGACAATGAACTTTAACGGACGTTCTGGGTCTGGTCGATGCAGCGCGTTCCGGATTAATCGGTGCGCTTGATCCTTTGCGAACGAGGGCGGGTATTGTGAGAGTAGCTTCCGAACGTTTTCAGTTTCCACTAACTTCCTCCTTTGCATCCTTATCGAGCTTGCTGTCCAACCCGTCCAAAAGGTCCCCGACTTTGCGCAGGGCTTCAGTGTGTTCGGCGCGATAGCGGCTCTTGTTGTATCCCGCGACTAGCTGTCCGCCGACATTTGAGTGGCCAAGAATGACCTCGACGATATGCGGGGCGGCACCCTGTTCGCCAGCGAGAGTCGCTGCGGTTCGCCTTAAAGCATGGCTCGACCAGTCTGTAACGCCCGACTTTTGCGCGTTTGCTTTTAACCATCTATCCCAATTACCAAGACTCCCACCCTTTTGCCCAACAAAAACAAGATCATCATCAGTGATTTCGCGAGATGATCCTTCCAGCTGACGACGGGATAGTTCCGCCTCCCGTGTATCCATTAGCACTTCGATTGCCTGTTGCGAGAGAGGCACCACCATCGCCTGTTTAGGAGCTATCCTCCGTTTTTTTTGCGCTCTGGTGTCTTTTCTCACCTCGGCTGGGATCGTCCATGTATGGGTCGTAAAATCAAATTGCCCCCATTTCGCTTTTTTGACTTCACCCTGCCGCGCACCAGTCAGCAGAATAAATCGGCAACAACGCCCGTATGCGTCAGTGAACGTCGGCAACAGAGCGGCAAGTTCTTCAATTGTAAGCACCCGCTGTTTAGGAGCATTTTGCCGAGGCTTTTCTAGGTCAAAACTGCCTTGCATCAGGCCACGTTTTGTCGCCCATTTTATCATAGGCGTTACATATCCAACCGCTCGGGCCCCGGAAGAGCTAGCGCCATGCTCATCAACAGCTTGTTGAAGCTCCACCGATTTTATTTCCAATGCTGGTCGCATTAATTGCCCCCGAAAAACAGACTTTATGCGCCGAGACTGCTCCGCCTTCGTTTTAAGACCGGCCCCATTTCCCCCCAAAAAATAAGCATCTACTGCTGAACCAAAGGTCCCAATTCCTTGTTTTGCTGTTACCGCCTGCTTGCGGTTTGCACGCCGTTCAGCCGTTGGATCAGCTCCGTCCTTTACCCGCTGACGGATCGCGAGCGCTTTTTCCCTCGCTTCAGCAAGACCCAACTCACTGCCGACGTCGAAGCGTCGCATAACCCCCTTCGCACGGATATTAAGTGACCAAGTTCGAGTATTGTTTGGCGTAACTCGAAGCCGAAGGCCTGGTACTGCCCCGTCTATCTTCTCTATGGTTTTAGCGGGATCAGGCTTAATCTTGGCAATAGCAGCAGCGGTCAGCGGCGGCACTCTCTTGGCCACATCATTTCTCCAAAGGTTTCACCTAGGTTTCATACTACATGAGATTGCCTGACGCTAGATGAAACAACTTGCTCTTAGAAATATATATATCTAGATGATATAGCGTAACAATATATGATTTATGAGAGACCGTGATACCGGATGAGATATTATGAGCAACTGACTTTTAATCAGTAGGTCGCTGGTTCGAACCCAGCAGGGCTCACCACCTTTTCAATGACTTAACCTAATTTACTGGTTTTGCCATTGTCAATATGGTGGCGCTAGGCATCACATAGGCATCAGATGGATCGTGGCGTTATTAGACATATCGCCGCGCCGCCATATCTCGGGAATGCCGCACGAAACCAAAAACGCGTGGGTCTCGTCATAAAACGCTGGCGGCCGGGTTGGCTCCTTTGCGTCGCCGTGCAGCACGAATACGATCAGACCCTGCCTCACGCCGCCGTCCTATTGCCAAAAGCGCTTCGCTCCGACCGGCGAAAGATAGCGCGCACATTTAAGTGACCGATTTTGTTGGTGATGCACCGGTTGCCTCGCCGTGAGCGGATAAGAGGAGTGACATCAGCGTTTCAATAACTCCACGCGCATCAGCTTCGGAAAGGTTCTGTTCGATGCGCAGGCGTTGCCAGGTTTCATGACCAAGCAGCAGATCGATTGCTTCTAAAAATGACCGTTGTTTCAATATGGCGGAGGGCAAAACGCCTTCCAGGCCAGAGCGCATTTCTGCAAGACGTGAGCTGTGACTCGCCTGCAAGGTAGGCGATGTATGCCGATAGGCATCCGCGGCGCGCTTGAAAGGTAAAAAGACCTCAAACATCGTGAGGCGCCGGGCCATCATTTCCTGAAGCTGGCTTTGCCAATCTGTGCTCTGAAAGGGCTGCGCAGTTGAACGGAGCCGCCTTGTGATCTCAACGACCATTCGGCGGTGAAGCTGCTCCATGTTACCAAATTGGCGGAACACAGTGCCTTTGCTGAGTTTTGCCCGCTCCGCCACATCTTCTGCGCTTGGATTGACGTTCCCTTCACTCACAAGTTCTAATGCAGCAGCGATAATAATATCTTGCGACACAAGGCCGCGCCTGCGCCGACCGTCGGCCTCATTATGAGTATGGATATTCAATATGTAAGCCTCTCTCAAGCTGAACTGAAATAGCGACCTAGTGCAGGAAGCTCATCGCTTTTCAGTCGTTTTTGCTATGTTCCAATTACGCGCAGAACGATGTCTTTGCAAGAAACTGCGGTCAGCACGCGGCGCGGCATCGCTAGTTCGATGAGCTAGTGAATGCCCGCAACTTTGGATATTAACTTTGGATATTGACGTCGCCAGCTGGCCTCCCTAATCTACTGCGACTCATTAGTTCTAATTCATATTAGCACTAACCAGTACTAAAATATATTGAAACTCATTTTTGGATGGCTATAACTATTTCCTCTGCACAGAACCTCACCGCTGCGGCCCCCTTATCATCACAACAGTCAACCAA
>JABMNS010000128.1 GCA_013204445.1 Sphingomonadales bacterium | reverse complement strand
GGGCGATTAGCTCAGTTGGTAGAGCGCTTCGTTTACACCGAAGATGTCGGCGGTTCGAGCCCGTCATCGCCCACCACCATGCCGATGTAAAATTGGCGTTGGTTCTCTTACCCGATTTGTCTCAGCCGAAATTTGATATTGTTATTATGCAGGCTAACGATAGGACGGCAGCGACTATAAACGGAAGCAGGCGCAGTCGATTTTCTGGCAACTGCCCGGCAGAAAAGTCAGCGCGGGATCGACGGCCTGTAATCATCGGTCGAACGAGTTTTTCTTTCAGCACAAACTGGTAGATGGCGATTGCCGCGATATGGAGCCCGATCAGCGCTACCAGCAGGTTGAAGCTGAATTCATGGACGTCCGCGAACTGTCGGCCGATCTCGAACGACACAAGCACGGCTAATGGCCCCGATTCGAGGCCATCAACATCGACAGAGAATAAACCGGTCGTAACCTGGGTGCTCAGCGCCAGCAGCAAGGCACAGACGCCGAGCACAGCCAAAGGACTGTGGCCAAAGCTTGCACCATTTTCCTGGTTCCGCAATTTGCCGACATAGGATTTTAGAGATCCGATTCTTCTCGCCATGGGAACGAAGCGCGCTGTCCATGTCCCGATCAATCCCCATATCAGTCGAAAGAGGACCAGGCCGAACATGGCGAGGCCGAGGTTTCTGTGCCAGTCCATATAGCCCTCTTCTGCTGTCCACCAGAGGAGTGGGATAAGAATCACCATCAGCCAGTGTACCAGCCTGATGGCGCCGTCCCAGACCAAAATACGCGCTGGTTCGGTTGTCATGGCGTACTAGTCGTCCAACCGATATTTGTCATGACAGGCCTTGCACGTGCCACCCGTGGTCTGGAACGCAGCAGCAATTGCTGCGACATCGCCTCCCTGTGCAATCGTGTTCAGCTTTGCGGCCGCATCCTGCATTGCGGCGACCTTGTCATTAAATCCCGCTTTATCTTCCCAGATGATTGGCAGCGCTTCCGTTTTGACGCCTGATTCGGGGCCAGTCCCTTCCGGGAACCAATCGACCATGCCCGCCGCCTCTTTGGGCACGACTGCAGCCGCAGCCTGAATCTGCTTCAGATCGGGGCTACCCGCCTTCAACTGATCGCTAATCGCCTTGAACCCTTTGCCTATCTTTTTGAGTTGCGCTTGCCGCGCCTCAATCTGTTCTTTCACCATCATTCCACCAGGCAGCTCGGCGCTGGCTGCCATGGAAACCGGGGCTGTTTCGTCATTCTGCCCGCACGCGGAAAGCATCGATAGTCCGGCAAGTACCGGCAGCATGATTTGTATTTTGCAGCGTTTCATCGAATTTTCCAATAAGCTCAGGACGCTCAAGAATAACGGAATTCGGCGGAAATACAATTGGTTCTGGCTATTGAATTTGATGGTTCCAGGCTAGATTCAGCGCTCCATCTCGGTTTCATCGAATGCATAAAGTCAATCTTCGG
Organism: Sphingomonadales bacterium; assembly: GCA_013204445.1. Classification (GTDB taxonomy): domain Bacteria; phylum Pseudomonadota; class Alphaproteobacteria; order Sphingomonadales; family Sphingomonadaceae; genus Parasphingorhabdus. The sequence continues at coordinate 2,494 of JABMNS010000128.1, read as the reverse complement.
CCAGCGTTTCCTCCAGCAGTGCAGCGGCCTTGGCGCCATCCCAATCCATGGCTCCGATCACCCGCCACACTTCCTTGCCCTGCGCGTCATAGAGGACGGTGGTCGGCATCATGCCGGAACCGAAGCCGAAACTCAGACCATTTTCGGGGTCGACATAGGGCTCCAGTTCCTCAAAATCGCTGCGCGCGAAAAACGGGACAACTTTTTCTGCGCCCTGAATATCCTGCGACACCAACAGCACCTTGAGTCGGTCTTTCTCGCGCGCTGCCAATTTATCGAGCATCGGCATTTCTACAATGCACGGCGCGCACCAGGTTGCCCAGATGTTGACCAGTAATGGCTTGCCGATGAAATCGCTCAATTCCACGGTGCCTCCGTCCGGTGCCTGGAAGGACGTGCCAACCATCGCTGTCCCGCGCTGAGAAATGTCCAGTTTCCCGACCAGGCTCTGGCCGCTCTCAATAGCCTCGCCCTCTTCCTCGGCTTTACCGCCAGCAAATTCTTGCCCCGCTTCGTCGGAGCCTCTATCGCAGGCCGCTAGGTTAAACACCAAGGCCATGAACAGGACGGTACGCATCACAAAAGGCACAAAAAATTCCAATATCATGTGGGGCGGCAGATTTGCCGATGGCCCTTCATCAATCATGCGCGAGATAAACGCCTCGATCCCGTTCGACAAGAAATTATGGCGGCATGATATTCGGGCGAGTCTGGCGCATGTCGCCATGCTCGCAGAGCAGAGTATTGTCGATTCGGAAGACGCGACGCAAATCATCAACGGTCTGAACCAGATCGCGCAGGAATTTGAAACCGACGGCGTCACCGAAAATCTCGACCTCGAAGACATTCATATGCACGTGGAAGCACGCCTTTCGGAGATTATTGGTCCGGTAGCGGGGCGTTTGCATACCGCGCGCTCCCGTAATGATCAGGTAGCCACCGATTTCCGGCTCTGGGTGCGCGATGCGATGGACATGGTCGATAGTGCGCTGGCGGCCTTGCAAAAGGCACTGGTGGATCGCGCAGCAGAACATGCCGACACAATCATGCCAGGCTTCACCCATTTGCAATCGGCCCAGCCGGTGAGCCTCGGCCACCATCTGATGGCTTATTATGAAATGATCCGGCGGGACCGCTCGCGATTCGCCGATGCGCGGAAGCGGATGAACGAATCGCCGCTTGGTGCCGCAGCGCTGGCAGGCACGGGCTTTCCGATTGATCGCGAAAAAACAGCGTTGATGCTTGGTTTCGATGGTCCGACGGGCAATAGCCTAGATTCGGTTTCTGACCGGGATTTCGCACTCGACTATCTGATGGCGGCAACCCAGTGCAGCTTGCATCTCTCCCGGCTGGCCGAAGAATTTGTAATCTGGGCGAGCCAGCCTTTCGGCTTTATCAAACTGCCCGACAGTTTTTCGACCGGCTCGTCGATCATGCCGCAGAAGCGCAACCCCGACGCCGCCGAGCTGGTGCGCGGTCATTGCGGCCGGATTGCCGGTGCGATGAACGCGCTGGTGATCACGATGAAGGGCCTGCCGCTCGCCTATTCCAAAGATATGCAGGATGACAAGCCGCCGGTGTTTGAAGCCCATGATTTACTCGGCCTGTCGATTGCCGCGATGACCGGTATGATCGCCGAAGTGGAATATAACGGTACCCGGATGCGCGCGCTCGCCGAAGCAGGGTATTCGACCGCTACCGATTTCGCCGACTGGTTGGTGCGGGAGGCGAAGCTGCCGTTCCGTGAGGCGCATCATGTCACAGGTGCAGTGGTGGCGCTGGCCGAAGAGCGGGGTTGTGGTTTGGCCGATCTCACGCTCGAGCAGTTTCAGGCGATCGACAGCCGGATTGATTCCGACGTATTCAGTGTTCTGAGCGTCGATTCTTCCGTGGCCAGCCGATCCAGCTATGGCGGGACCGCCCCGGATCAAGTAAGGGTTCAGATCGCAAAGGCCAAAAAAGCACTGGGGCTGGAGAGCTGAAATGAACAAAATCCATTCGATCCTGTTGCTTGTCGGCGCTACCTTGATTCTGGCCGCGTGCGGCAATCGCGGTGCTTTGCAGCCGGCGCAAGGCGAGACCCTGCCACCCGCCGTCTACGGTGAAATGAAAACACCCAGCGGCGAGGATCTGCTGATCCCCTCGAATCAGGCGCTGCCGGAACGCAGCGATGAACTGCTCCGCCGGTCGGAAAAACGGCAGGATGACGAATTTGACTTGCCGCCACCCGGCTAATCCCGTCCCATCCGTTTGAAAGTATAAGATATTGGACCATTTCCAGCTCAAAAATGGTATATTGCACGCGGAAGATATTCCGCTTTCAAAAATCGCGAAAGAAGTCGGGACTCCGGTCTATGTCTATTCGCGGGCGACGCTCGAGCGTCATGCGCGGGTCTTTCGCGAAGGACTGAAGGATGCCGGGAAAATCCATCTCGCGTTCGCCGTAAAAGCAAACCCCAATTTGGCGGTCCTCAGGATTTTGGCAAATCAGGGC
>JABMNS010000127.1 GCA_013204445.1 Sphingomonadales bacterium | reverse complement strand
GGCCAAGGGCTCGCTGATCATCATCAGTTCGACCGCCGCTTTTCATGCCACGGTCGGCAATCCCGGCTATAATGCCTCCAAGGCTGGCGCCGCCGGATTGACGCGGACATTGGGCAAGGCCTGGGCCCCCGACGGCATCCGGGTCAACGGCATTGCGCCGGGCCTGATTGCGACCAAGATGACCAAGGTGACGACCGACAATCCCAAACGCCGCGAAGCCGCCATCCAGTCGATACCGCTGGGCAGAATAGGCGATCCCGACGATATGGCAGGGCTTTCGCTGTTTCTGGCGTCACCGCTTTCCAACTATATCGTGGGACGAACCATCATCGCCGATGGAGGCTTGCTGCTTTAGTTCAGGCGGGGGCCAGCTCCGCATTCACCGCCTTGCCGGTCCACCAGAATACTATCGTGGCCATGGTCAGGCTTACCACCACGGTCGCAATCACCGCATAGTTGAGCGACATGCTGCCATAGGTATCGGCCCAATTGTCGCTCATCAAGCCGATCAATGCCGGTCCGATACCATAGCCGAGCAGGTTGATCGACAGGCTGCTGATCGAGGAGGCGGTGCCGCGTTCGGTCGGCAGGACGGCGGACTGCACCATGGAGATGGCCGCGCCCTGGGTCGACACCAGAAGAACATAGCCGCAGATGTACAGCGCGAGGGTCATTTCGAGGCTGGCCGACAACAGGCAGAAGGTCCAGAATGGCAAGACCATCAGCACCGCCAGCGCACAATAATATGGCCGCCATCGAGGGTTTTTGCTGGCGAGAAAATCCGCCAGATAGCCGCCCAAAATCATCCCGGGAACGCCGCCGGCAAATAACACCGCCCCCAGATAGACGCCGACCTCTCCCTGGGTGACATCAAAATTCCGAATCAATGTCGGGGCCAGCCATATGGCGAAGGCAAAGGAAGGAATATTGGTGAAACTATTGGCGAGGACCACGCGCACAAAGACGCTGTTGGTCCACAGCGACCGCATCGTGATCATGAACGGTTGCTGCTCTTCTGCGCCGGTTTTCTGCGTATCTTGCGTATAAAAGCGACCGCGTTTTGGCTCGCGGACAGTCCAATAGAGGATGATACCCAGCAATATCCCCGGAAAGCCCAGAATCACAAAAGTCCACCGCCAGCCATAAGCCTCTGCCACCAGTCCCCCGGCGACATAGCCAAGCACGGGCCCCAGCACCGCGCCGGCGGCGAATATGCCCATGGCCCGCGATAATTCATGCGGCGCAAAATAATCGGTGATGATCGAGACCGACGGCGGACCGCCGCCAGCTTCCCCCACGCCAACGCCGAGGCGGGCGAGCAGCAATGTCCAGAAACCCAAAGCGGCGCCACATAGCGCCGACATCAGACTCCACAGGGACAAGGAAATGGCCACCATCGTCCTGCGATTGCTGCGGTCTGCCAGACGTCCGGCCGGAACCCCCAATATCAGATAGAAGACGGTGAAAGCCGTGCCGGCGAGCAGACCAATCTGCGTGTCGCTCAAGACAAATTCGGCCTTAATGTCCTCGATCACGATCGACATCACCAAACGGTCGGCAATATTGAACATGAAGGTCAGCATCAGCATGACCAGCACATAATAGCGATAGACACCGCCAGAGGCCGGGCCGGATTTTATCTTCATCTTCATCCTCTCCAAAGGATGACACTGGCCTAGCGTGAAAAAGGGGACAGAGCCAGACAGGCTCCATCCCCTTAAATGATAGGGTCGTAGTCGTCATGCTGAACTCGATTCAGCATCCAGAGCCTAGATCACGAACCTTGCGCGCTATTGCTCTGGATCCCAGATCAAGTCCGGGATGACGATTTTTGTCTAACCTGCGGTCAGGGCAATATGCCGCCGCATATGATGGTCGACGCTGCCGAACTCGCCTTCGATGATCGACAGGCGCTTGAAATAGCTGCCCACCGCAAGCTCGTCGGTCATGCCCATACCGCCATGCGTCTGGATCGCCGACTGGCCGATGAAACGGGCCGCCTGACCAATGCGGACTTTGGCTGCAGAGACGTTTTTCTTGCGCGTCGCGTCATCTTCATCGAGCTTGATCGTGGCCAGATAGCACATCGACACCGACTGCTCATATTCCATCAGCATGTCCGCCATGCGGTGCTGCAGCACCTGGAAGGAGCCGATTGGCACGCCGAATTGCTTGCGCTGGCGCGAATAGTCGAGCGTGGTGTCGTTGGTCACCTTCATCGCACCAACCGCTTCGGCGCAGGTCGCCGCAGTGGCTTCGTCGACAACTTTTTCGATCAATGGCAATCCGTTGCCCGCTTCACCGATCAGGGCGTCGCCCGAGACTTTGACATTTTCGAAATAGACTTCCGAAGCCCGGCGGCCATCGACCGTGCCATAGTCGCGCGTGCTCACTCCCTGGGCCGATTTGGCGACGATGAATACGGAAATACCATCCTTGTCGCTCTGCCCGCCCGAGGTGCGTGCGGTGACGACAAAATGCGTCGCCCAGGGCGCGCCAATGACGACAGCCTTGTGGCCGTTCAGCACATAATCGCCGCCATCCGCCTTGGCCGTGGTTTCGAGATTGGCCAGATCGTAACGGCCGCGTGGTTCGGCATAGGCAAAGGCGAAGACCATCTCGCCGGAAATAATCCCGCCGATAAATTCTTCGCGCTGCGCTGTGCTGCCGCCATGTTTCAGAAAACCGCCAGCGCAGACCACGCTTGGAATGAACGGTTCGACCGCAAGGCCTTTGCCGAATTCTTCCATGATGATCATCGCTTCGGTGGCGCCGCCAAATCCGCCATCTTCTTCCGAAAATGGTGCGGCCAGCATGCCGAGCTCGGCCAGCTGTGCCCAAAGCTCCGGCCGCCAGCCGGATTTGCTTTCGATCACGCTGCGCCGCGTATCCCAGTCATATTGTTCACGGATCAGGCGCGAGATTCCGTCGCGCACCATATTTTGTTCGTCGGTAAAATCGAAATCCATATTGGTTTCCCTGTATCGGTCCGGCTAAAGGCCGAGGATCATTTTGGTGATGATATTGCGCTGGATCTCGTTGGACCCGGCGTAGATGCTGGTCTTGCGCATGTTCATGTAGCG
>JABMNS010000126.1 GCA_013204445.1 Sphingomonadales bacterium | reverse complement strand
CTGCTCGACAAGCCGGAAATCTTGATGCTCGATGAGCCAACCAACCATCTCGATGCCGAAAGCGTCGCCTGGCTCGAAAAACATCTGATCGACTATGCCGGTAATGTCATTCTTGTAACCCATGACCGCTATTTTCTCGATAATGTTGTGAACTGGGTACTCGAACTAGATCGCGGCAAGGGCTATCCGTTCGAGGGCAATTATTCCAGCTGGCTGGAGAACAAGTCGAAACGCCTCGCGCAGGAAGACCGCGAAGACAAAAGCCGCCAGAAGGCGATCGACAACGAGCTGCAATGGATGCGGCAAAGCCCGAAGGCGCGGCAGACCAAGTCCAAGGCGCGTATCAAGTCGTTCGACGATCTCGTCGCTTCGCAGGAAAATCGCGTGATCGGCAAGGCCCAGATCCTGATCCAGACGCCGGAACGGCTCGGCTCCAAGGTGATCGAGGCCAAGGGTCTGACCAAGGCTTATGGCGACAAATTGCTCTTCGAAAATCTTGATTTTTCCCTGCCACCCGGCGGTATTGTAGGCATTATCGGTCCCAATGGCGCTGGTAAAACCACCCTGTTCCGGATCATCACCGGTCAGGAAACCCCGGATGGCGGCACGCTCGAACTTGGCGAAACGGTAAAGCTCGGCTATGTCGATCAAAGCCGCGATACGCTCGATGCGTCGAAAAATATCTGGGAAGAAATTTCCGGCGGCCATGACTATTTCACCTTTGGCAAGAATGAAGTCCAGACCCGCGCCTATGTCGGCGCGTTCAACTTCAAGGGCGTCGACCAGCAGAAGAAAGTCGGCCAGCTATCCGGCGGTGAACGCAATCGCGTCCATCTCGCCAAGATGCTGAAAGAGGGCGGCAACGTGCTGCTGCTCGATGAGCCCACCAACGATCTCGACGTCGAAACCCTGCGCGCCCTTGAAGACGCCCTAGAAAACTTCGCTGGCTGCGCCGTTGTCATATCACATGACCGCTTCTTCCTCGATCGGCTCGCGACCCATATCCTGGCGTTCGAAGGCGACAGCCATGTCGAATGGTTTGAAGGGAACTTCGAAAGCTATGAAGAAGACAAGCGCCGGAGACTGGGCGATGCTGCGGATCGGCCGACACGGGTGGCGTACAAGAAATTGACCAGGTGAATTAAGCTGTGCCAAAAACAACAGCTACCATTACAATTTTTGTAGCTAGTCGGTCAGATGTATCCGTCGAGCGAGCGTTGGTTGAACAAACAATCACAGAATGGATGGATATATAGAGAGCATGTAAGGATTTAAACTATCCGTGCTGGGATTGCCTCGTATGACTAACGAGCAATATAAATCGAAAAAGAGGTTAGGTCGAATAATTGATGATACTTTAAACGCGATCGATCTCTATCGGAGAGGAAACGAAGCAATGAAGCAATTAGTCTCATCGTAATTTTGCCATTTAATCTTAGTGACCGTAACAGCCTTATTCGACCTATCGAAAGGCGAGAGACACCATTTTACCACCATCGCCTCACACCGCTTAATAGGTAACGCGATAGGGTCCGTATCTTTCTTTCCTAAGCGAGAAGTAGGCTAAAATCATTTGGGTAATAAAAGTTGACCAGTATCAGTCGGGTTTTACGTCGACTTGCCCGTTAGGCTAACACCAACAATAGCCGCCAGAGCCGCGGCAAATCCGGGAATGATCTCGTAAACCCCGGGTCCGCCCATAAAGCTGGCGTTCCAGCCCATCGCGATCCAGAAGATCACCACCAGCGCACCGGTGACCAGTCCGGACACCGCGCCAGCACCGGTCATCCGCTTCCAGGTTAGCGACAGCAGGATCAACGGCCCGAACGCGGCGCCAAAGCCAGCCCAGGCGTTGGACACCAATCCCAGCACCTTGCTGTCCGGATCTCGCGCAATATAGATCGCCACCAGCGCCACCAGCGCAACAAATAGCCGCCCGACATTGACGGTTTCCCGCTCGCTGGCATTTTTGCGTAGGAACAGCCGGTAGAAATCCTCGGTCAGTGAGCTGGACGACACCAGCAGTTGCGAGCTTATCGTGCTCATGATCGCAGCCAGCAGGGCGGCGAGCAGAAACCCGGTAATCAGCGGATGAAATAATGTATTGGCCAGCAATATGAAGATGGTTTCTGGATCATCCAGAACCAACCTGTTCATCTCGACATAGGCGCGGCCGGTGATGCCAACACCGATCGCGCCGAGCAATGCCACGCCCATCCAGCTCATCCCGATGGTGCGCGCCTTGGCGACGTCGGGGATCGAGCGGATCGCCATGAAGCGGACGATGATATGCGGCTGGCCAAAATAGCCGAGGCCCCAGGTTATGGCGGAGAGAAAGCCGATGAAGGACAGTCCGGCGGTCAGGCTTAGGAAATCGGGGTCAATTGCGTGTAACTGCGATGTAACCGCGCTAATCCCGCCATCATTGGTCAGCACCACGATTGGCATCAGCACCAAAGCTACGACCATGATACAGCCCTGGACAAAGTCGGTCAGGCTGACTGCAAGAAATCCGCCGACCATTGTATAGGCAAGCACCACGCCTGCTGTCATCCAGATGCCGAGCACATAGTCGCTCATGCCGGCCTGCCCGAACATTCCGGCAAAGCTGGTTTCGAACAATTTGCCTCCGCCGACCAGGCCGGCTGCGGTATAGACGGCGAAGAACAGGACGATGATGATCGCCGATGTCACCCGCAGCGCCAGCTCCTTGTCCGGGAAACGGTTGGCGAGAAATTCGGGGATGGTCAGGGCGTTGCCCATGCGTTCCGTCTGCTCGCGCAGGCGCGGTGCAACGACGATCCAGTTGACCAGTGCTCCGGCGAACAGCCCGATCCCGATCCACACTTCGACCAGACCAGCCGCATAAAGCGCACCAGGCAGGCCGAGCAATAACCAGCCCGACATATCGGAAGCGCCGGCGGACAGCGCTGCTACGGCAGGATGGAGATTGCGGCCACCGAGCAAATAGCCTTCGCTGCTGTTGGTGGACTTGCGCCAGGCGTAAAAGCCAATGGCCAACATACCAATGAAATATAGGGCGAGTGAAATCAGGGCTCCGGTTTGCATCAGATGGTCATAGCGATTTTGACCCGGAAGTCACCACCTGCCTTTATTGGGAGCGCAAAAGCCGTGCGCGTTGACGTCAAAAATCCAGCGATTCCTCACTTGTTATACCCGCGCAGGCGGGGATCCAGAGGCAACTGACCGTGCCACCCGACTGGGCTCTGGGGCAGTGCAAGCGTCGCGAGCCCGAAACATGCAATGGCTGATTATCTCGGATAGAGCGCGCTATCTAGTTTCCCGCCTGCGCGTGAGTGACAAATCGCCCGGAAGAATTCTACCGCAGCCGTTTCACGAACAAATGCCCGTGCTCATCGCGCTTTGTCTGGAAATTCGGCACCGATTCAAACATTTCCGACAGCCTGGCAAAACCATAGTTCCGGACATCGAAGCTCGACCGGTTGCCGGCGATCTTGCCGACTTCGCTCAGACTGGCATAGCCCTCGGCATCGCGCTTGGTCGCCTGATAGGCGTCGATCAGCAGGTTGAGCAATTCGTCATCGACCTTGCCGCTGCTGTCGCTGGTGCCGCCTGGTGCCTCCGCTTTGGCTGCCGTTTTGACGTCACTCTTGGCGCCGCTGCGGTTGCGCTTGTCCACCTCGATCAACGCATCGACATCGATAAACCGGCTGCACGCCTGTTTGAACGCTTCCGGCGTCTTGGCGCTGCCAAAGCCATAGACCGGCAGTCCTTCCTGCCTGATCCGCATAGCCAGCGGCATGAAGTCACTGTCGCTGCTCATGATCCCGAAGCCGGTCACATTGCCGCGAAACAGCAGGTCCATGGCGTCGATGGTCATCTTCATGTCGGTGGCATTCTTGCCCTTGGTCATGTCGAACTGTTGCTGGGGCTCAATGCCATATTTGTGAAGTATTCTTTCCCAGCCCTTCAGCGCAGTCTTGGTCCAATTGCCATAAGCGCGGCGGATATTGACCGTACCCAGTTCGGCCAGCGCGGTCAGTACGGGATCGATGCCATTGTGGCTGGCATTGTCGGAGTCGATCAGCAGGGCGATATTGTTATTATGTTGTGTCATCGCCCAATGATGGACCGCCAGGGGAGGGCATTCAAGAGGAAAAGCTCTGTCCTACAGCGAGGCGCATCCTATACGCTTGGCACGGCTCTTTGACATGGACTGCGCCTATATCGTGCGAATAGTCCTCGCGCGGATGGTTGATTTTTGCCTGAATCGAGGCGTGGGCAATTTTAAATATAACAGTATAAACTTTGTAAAGATAAGCAGCCGATGGCGCGGGCAATCAGGGAACCAGCCAGCTGCCATCCCAGCGACTCGCCGCCTCATTCCAGTGAAATATGGCGCGCCGATGGCCGCCATGGGTGAGATAGAGCCATTCTATTTTTTGCACCTCTACCCGCAATATCGCAAAATTGGCGCGGGCAGGGATGACCTGTTCCGCGCTCGGTTTCTGGCCCTCGATCACCGGATCAAGGCCGGAGGTCGGCGCATCGACCGGGCTGCCCGGCGCGAGATCGGTCAAATAGCAGCGCTGGCTGTAGAGTGAGGCTTGCTGCCACGCGGCATCTGCCTCTGGGCCGGTAGATTGCACGGAACCGATGCCGGACAGGCGCAATTGCAACTTGGCTCCGGGATGATAGCCGAGCACCGAAATGGCGCTGCCGTTGTAGATATCTGTGACTTTAGAGGCCCGATGATCGCTGTTGAACCGCAAGCGGTGATTGCCCCGGTCGACAGCGCGCAAAACCATGATCCGCTGGCTCGGTGTGCCCGCGCTGGTGACGGTCCCGACCGCGGGCGTGTGCAGCGGCGAATGACGGTTGTCTGCCCCTTCGATCAGCATCTTCCAAACCTCCTCAAGAGACAGGTTCAGGTTATTGAAAAAAGCTTCTTCTTGGACCTTGGTCATCCGACCACAGAAAACTCGCCGCTGGTTTCGTCGAGCGTGAAAAGCGTCGCTTCGCCAATCGCATACCAGGCCCCGTGCAATTTTAGTTCGCCGCTTGTCTCCCGCTCGGCAATGAACGGAAACGTGCGCAAATTGGCGAGACTGATTTTGACCGCTTCCAGTTCCAATGCCCGCTGCGGGTCTTCGGGACGATCTGCGACCACCTTGTTCCGGGCATCGGTAATGATCGACATCCAGTCGTCGATGAAACTGTGACCCGCGACCCCGAGATCACCTCCTTTGAGCGCCGCGCTGATGCCGCCGCACTGGCCATGGCCCATGACCACGACATGTTTGACATTCAGCCCGGTCACGCCGAATTCGATCGCTGCAGAAGCGCCGTGAATCCCGCCGCGACTGTCAAAGGGGGGCACGAGATTGGCAACATTACGCAGCGCGAACATCTGGCCCGGTCCGGTGTCGAAAATCGTCGCTGGATCGACTCGGCTGTCGCAGCAGGAAATGACCATGACCGGCGGATTCTGGCCGTCTTTGGAAAGTTCGTCGAACCGCGCCTTTTGCCGGGGATAGTCATATTCGCGAAATCTCTTATATCCATCGAGCAAGGCGTTAAATTCAGGCATTAAAATCGCTCTCCGCGGACAACTTCGACATTGCCGATGGTGATCAGGAGGCCGTGGCTTTCAAGCAAGGGAGCGACCTCATCGGCAAACAGTCCGGCCTTTTCCTCGCTGGCGATCATCAGGATGATCGATTTCGCCGCCGCTCCGGTTACCTCGTCATGATCCCAGCGACCATCACGGCCGCCGCCCGAGGCGATCTTGATGACGCTCCAGCCGGAAATATCGACCTTTTTGATGATCGTGATAATTCTGGGAACCAGGGGGGTGTCGACCAATATTTCGATGCGCTTGCGCTGGACGGTTGCAACCATGATTTACCCCAATATCGGCGCTAGGACATTGGCCAGCGCGGCAAATATGGAGATACCGAAAATAATATTGAAAGGGAAGGTGATACCGAGCGACATCGAGAGATAAATGCCGGGATCCGCCTGCGGTAAGGCCAGTCGCATCGCTGCTGGGACTGCGATATAGGAGGCGCTGGCCGACAGTACACCCAATATCGCCGCAGAACCGGGATCAAGGCCGACTAGCGTGCCGATCAATGTTCCGATGCTGCCATTGATAAGCGGCAGCATCACCGCCAGTGCAGCGAGGCGTATGGTTATTTTCTTGGTTTGCAGCAGCCGTCGAGCAGCGATCAGGCCCATATCGAGCAGGAACAGGCACAATACCCCGTTAAAGCCGATGGCAAATAATGGTTTGATCGGTTCGAAACGCACCTCGCCGGCGACCATGCCAATGGCGAAGGCGCCAAGCAGGAGAATGACCGAGCCATTGGTCAGCACTTCATGCAGCAGGTTCGATCCCCCGCCACTATTGCCATTTGGATTGCTGAACGACTCCGTCTTTTTGGCATAGGCTCTGGCCAGCAATAGACCGGTAATGATCGCCGGCGTTTCCATCAGCGCCATGACACCAACCATGAAACCGTCGGGCCGCATGCCCTGTCCGGCCAAAAGTTCGATTGCCGTTACAAAGGTGACAACGCTGACCGAGCCATAATGGGCCGCGACGGCGCCAGAATCGATGGCGTCGAGCTTGCCAAAGGATCGCAGTAGGAAAAAGGCAAGAATCGGCAGGCTGAAACCGAGAGTGATGCCAGCCATGGCAGCGGACAGCAATTCGGTAGAAAAGCCCGTCGAGGCAACTTCAACGCCGCCTTTCAGGCCGATTGCCGCCATTAGATAGATCGACATGGCTTTGGCAAAAGGCTCGGGGATGGTGAGATCGGAGCGGATGCAGGCGGCAAAAAAACCGAGGATGAAAAACAATATCACCGGTGATGTGAGTGTCTCGATGATCATCGCTGTGCTTGCCCCTTGAAACTGATAGTCGATTAGCAAGCATAACGCGGTTGGCAAGCGGGATGTGCATCGCTATCTGATAGAAATGAACGAAATCACCAAGATCCCACCGCCGGAACCGCACCTGGAGCGTCTGCGCAAGCCTGACTGGATTCGCGTCAAAGCACCCATGGGCGCAGAATTTGAAAAAACCCGTGCGCTGATGCGGGAGCATAAGCTGAACACGGTATGCGAAGAAGCCGCTTGCCCCAATATTGGCGAATGCTGGACCAAGAAGCACGCGACCGTGATGATCCTCGGCGATGTTTGTACCCGGGCCTGCGCTTTCTGCAACGTCAAGACCGGTATGCCGATGCCGGTCGATGCTCTAGAACCTCAGCATACCGCCGATGCCGCCGCCAAACTGGGGCTGCAGCATATCGTTGTGACCTCGGTCGACCGCGACGATCTTGCCGATGGCGGGGCCAGTCAGTTCGTCAAAGTGATCGAGGCGTTGCGTCGGACGACACCGAATACCACGATCGAAATTTTGACGCCGGATTTCCGCAACAAGTCGGAAGCGGCGGTAGAGGCGATTGTTGCAGCGCGCCCCGATGTCTATAATCACAATCTGGAAACCGTCCCCCGGCTCTATCCGACGATCCGGCCCGGTGCGCGCTATTATGCCTCGCTGCGTCTGCTCGAACAGGTCAAGCGGCTCGATCCATCGATCTTTACTAAGTCGGGTGTCATGCTGGGCCTTGGCGAACAGCGACTGGAAGTGCATCAGGTGATGGATGACATGCGCAGCGCTGGCGTCGACTTTCTGACCATGGGCCAATATTTGCAACCGACAACCAAACATGTGAAAGTCAGCGAATTCGTCAAACCACAGGCTTTTGACGCTTATGCCTCAGTCGCGCGCGCGAAAGGCTTCCTTTTGGTTGCCTCCAGTCCGTTGACCCGGTCCAGCTATCATGCCGGCGAGGATTTCGCTAAAATGCGGCAAGCGCGTGAGGAAAAGCTAGCGCGTTCTGGTGCATCGAATGCCGGCGCATAGGGAAACGCGGGACCTACCCTATAGCGCAGCGCAGATGTACGCGCTGGTGGCCGATGTCGGACGCTATCATGAATTTCTGCCTTGGGTGGTGGGAACGCGGATCCGGTCCGACAGTGAAACGGAAATGCTGGCCGATGTTCTTGTCGGATTTAAAGGCCTCCGGGAACAGTTCTCATCGCGGGTTATCAAATCCTATAACCAGTCTATCAATGTCGACTATCTCGACGGGCCGCTCAAGCAACTCCACAATGAATGGCGTTTCAGAGCGCGGGATGGCGGCGGATGCCATGTCGATTTTTACGTCGAGTTCACGTTCAAGAACCGGATGTTCCAGAAACTGGCTGGCCAGATGTTCGCCAAGGCGCTGCACAAGATGACCAGCGCATTTGTCGACCGTGCTGGCGAAATTTATGGCAACAGCTACTCGCTATCCTCGGGCAACAGCAGTTCCAGCGCGACCAGTCCGGCCTGAAGCCGAATATCTGCGCGACTCTTGTCTGCGCCAAAAACTTTCCGGTCAGCAACTACATCATCGACGCTCTTGCCTTTTTCGGCCTTGGCGAACACCACGGTACCAACCGGTTTTTTCTCGGTACCGCCGACCGGACCGGCGACGCCGGTAATGGCTACCGCTACATCACAACCGGAGGCTTCCAGAGCGCCCTGTGCCATCTCCCACGCCACCGCGATTGAAACCGCGCCAAATGTTTCCAGCAAGTCACCGCTTACCCCGAGCATATTCTGCTTGGCGCCATTGGAATAAGTGGTGAAACCGCAATCGAACACATCGCTGCATCCCGGGACTTCGGTCAGGGCCGCAGCGACCAAACCACCGGTACAGCTTTCGGCGACGGCTATCCGACGACCGGCGGCGCGATTTTTCTCGATGACCGTGGTGGCCAATTCGACAAGTTCGCGAGGGAGGAGATTTTCCATATACAGGCGCGGTTAGCGCATCATACCGGTGTTTTGCAAATGGGAATGTCCTGCTTCTTGTCCGCCTTCGACTCAGCCTAGACGATCATGCACGCCCTACTGCCGAATTTTGTGGAGAGCATCTGTATGAAATCGCGATATATTTTGGCCCAAAAGCCGCAAGCGTGGCGCTTAGTTGTTTTGCGAATGAATGTAGTGAACATGGCGACACTCGATCATTGCTTGACTTGGATTGCTTGCGCTGTTGCAAAATGGGTAAGGCGGCAATCAGCCAATTCAGCGATCAGTTTGTTGCCTAATTCCTCCTTAGTGAAATAGTGGCAATGGCCTGGGCAGCAATCCCTTCCTTGCGACCGGCAAAGCCCAAACCCTCGGTCGTGGTCGCCTTGATGCTTACCTGATCCATCCCGATCGACAATATTCCGGCAATATTGCGCCTAATAGTCTCCCGGTGTGGTTTGATTTTGGGGGCTTCGCAGATCACCGTCATATCGACATTGTGGATGATGCCACCTTTCTCCGCGATCAGTGAGGCGGCATGTTCGACAAACCGCGCCGAGGCCGCGCCGCGCCATTGTGGGTCCGAGGGCGGAAAATGGTCACCAATGTCGCCGGCTGCGACTGTCCCTAGCAAGGCATCGGTCAATGCGTGCAGCAAAACATCGGCATCACTATGCCCGGCAAGACCCTTGTCATGATCGATTTTCACGCCGCCGAGCCATAATTCCTCGCCAGCGGCCAGTCGGTGAACATCATAGCCCATTCCGGTGCGTGTCTGACGCATATGCTCTGTTCCTTTTTCGGTAAAATCGGCTGGCAATGTATATTTTTTGAGCGCTTCGTCGCCTTCGACGATCGAAACGGCATGACCGGCGGCCTTGAATATTTGCGCATCATCGCTGGCATCCAGGCCCGCTTTAAAATTTTCATGCGCAGCGATGAGTTTCAAAAAGTCAAAGGCTTGCGGCGTTTGCACTCGCCACAGGCTGCTGCGATCCAAGGTACGGTCGATTTGGTCGCCGAGCAATTCTACCATCGTATCGACGCTGGGAAGAACGGGGATCGCGGCCGATCCGCTTTTCAGCCGATCGAGTAGACGGTCGACTACTTGATGCGACACAAATGGCCGCGCGGCATCATGGACGAGAATATTCTTGGCACCGCCAGCCTGCCGGATCGCTGCCAGCCCATTGTAGACTGACTGTTGGCGCGTAGCACCCCCGATGACGAGCTTATAAAAGGAAAGGGGGACAAGGGCTTGATTCAACTGGTCTTCCTGTTCCGCTGCCACCACGATCCAGATTTGATCGATGCCAGGGTGGGACGAAAGGCTGTCCACACTATGTCGAACCATCGGCTTGCCACTAATTTTCTCGAACTGCTTGGGAACGTCCAATCCTGTGCGCGCGCCGACGCCGGCGGCCACGATCAACGCATGGGTTTTTTCGGAAGGATCACGGGTTTCATCCATGAACCGCGATCTACTCTGAGAAATCGGATGAAGCAATTCTTGCCTCGAAATTGATTTGACGATAGAGGCTGCTTAAATTTTAGGCATCACTTATGAAACTAGAACCCATCTTTATTGGCGATTTGAAAATTGAAAGTCCGGTGATTCTGGCGCCGATGACCGGTGTCACCGATTTGCCGTTTCGCAAATTGGTTCGGCGATTTGGTTCCGGGCTGAATGTGACGGAAATGATCGCCAGTCAGGCGATGATTAGGGAAACGCGCCAGTCCCTGCAGAAATGCGCCTGGGATCCGATCGAAGAACCGGTGTCGATGCAGCTTGCCGGTTGTGATCCCGTGACAATGGCCGAAGCGGCCAAGCTCAACGAAGACCGTGGCGCGCAGATTATCGATATCAACATGGGTTGTCCGGTGAAAAAGGTGGTAAACGGCGATGCCGGCTCGGCTCTGATGCGCGATCTTCCCTTAGCGGCGTCGCTGATCAAGGCGACGGTTGAGGCGGTCAATGTGCCGGTCACGGTAAAAATGCGGATGGGCTGGGATCATCAAAGCCTGAATGCCCCGGAACTTGCCCATATTG
>JABMNS010000125.1 GCA_013204445.1 Sphingomonadales bacterium | reverse complement strand
TTTGTCGGCGGCAGCGAGACCACGTCCAACGCCCTGGCCGGCGGCATAAGATTGCTGATCGAGAACAAGGATATCTGGGAGCAGCTGAAAAGCGATCCCGGCAAATATATGAAGACCTTTGTCGAAGAGGTGGTGCGGCTGGAATCTCCGGTCCAGAGCCTGATGCGCTTTGCCGGTGAAGAGGTCGAAATGCATGGCGTGACCATCCCCAAAGGTGCCTTGCTCAATATCCGCTATGCCGCCGCCAATCGGGACGAGAGTGTCTTTGAATGCCCTGAGAAAATCGACCTCGAACGCAAGCGGGCAGGGGCTCATATGGGCTTTGGCTCCGGCGTCCACCATTGCCTTGGCGCGCCGCTGGCCCGGCGCGAACTGATCTGGGGCTTTACCGCGGTGGTCGACCGGTTCGAGGATATGTGGTTCATCGAGGGCAAGAATGATTTCGCCATTCATCCGCATTTCCTGCTGCGCTCGCTCAAGGAACTGCATATCGGCTTTACCCCGAAGGCAGGTTGATTTCGCTTAGCGCAGACGGGCAGGCGTTCCGCGTTATGATGGCAACGAAGATTCATCGTCGGATGGTTGAAGAACTATCCTGATCAACGGTCTAAAATAAAATGGAAAAAATCGTTTTGCCTTGTGCGGATTCGAGCCGCAAGTAACGGAGTCAAGGTCCGGGGTCTTGCCACTGGCCATAGGAGGGGGAGCAAACCTGTCGCATCGCTGTTGCAAGGAAATGAAGAAATCGGGTGGGTTTCAATCATCTATCGGTCGCTCGGCTGTCCCTGGCGGTTCGTTAGGCACGGCCACTTCGATCATTCCGTCAGTTATGCGGACTTCAAATGTGCGCAGGTCAGGATAAGCTCCGCCAATAGATTTGCCGGTAGCGGCCTCGAAACGAGCGCCATGGATAGGGCACATGATCGTTCCGCGCCTAATTCTTCCGGGTGACAGTTTTGCCGCCTGATGGGGGCAACGATCATTCACCGCACAAAGCGCATCTCCGTTGCCAGTAACCAGAACGAACCATCCCCCGACACAGGTCGCAATTTTTGCAACGTCCCGAAACTGATCTTCTGCAATGAGCTGGTGCCAGCTTGTAGCCATTAGACAGTCCTCCTCTCTCGACGCCGACCCCGGCGACATGTCTGCTTACTTGTTAGCGAACGCTAAGAAACTTGCCAGAAAGAATGAACCGAAGCTTTCTCGGCTTAGCCAGAACGTCTGACCGACGCTCGCTGCATGGTGGACGGGAATGAATGGACCGAAGTCAGGCGGAGAGAGCCGCTGGTTCTAGCTTTTTGCTGGTAAAGTTCCCCCGACAATGCCTGGACAGGTCATCGAAAACATTGTGGAATCCTGCTCAACAATACTTTCAAAAAAGCTAGTGGGCCTTGCCATCGGGAACTGTTAGGCCTTAGCCCTTGCTGAAGGCAACGGCCCTAATGAACGCCACTGTCACTTTACCGGATCGGTGGTGGCAGAGACAAGAGTTCTTCGGTCGTCTGCATAGCCAAACGCGGCCATATGCGAGGGGAAGATGAGCTTATGGTTGAGGCCACTGATTTTGAGATCAAACCCGAATGGTATTGGACCAACGAGCGTGCCGAGCAGGAGTGGGAGCATGTCTGGTCGCGTCTGTGGCAAGTGGGACTCCGAGAAGAAGATATTCCGGAAATGGGTGATGTGTTTGTCCATTCGCTTGGCAAGGAAAGCCTGTTGTTCGTTCGCATGGAGGACGGATCTGTCCGCGGCTATTTCAATGTCTGTCGTCACCGCGGCAACCGCTTGATCCTGAGCGATGATGGACCTGCTTTTGTTCAGAAGTTCAGCTGTGCTTTCCACGGCTGGACCTATGATTTGAACGGCCAGCTTATCAATGTCCCCTCGAAGCAGCGGTTTGACCCGAAGGTTTTTGCGGACCCCAGCTGCACGGCGCTGAAATCCTTTCGGGTGGAGAGTTTTGCGGGCTGGCTCTGGTATGTGCTCGACGATGAAGCACCGACTTTGCAGGCCTATCTCGGGCCGCTGACTGAGCGGCTCGATGCCTATAAAATGGAGCGGGCGCAGATCGTCGATTACAAGACGTTTGAATTTAACTGTAACTGGAAGACAGTTTATGACGCCTTTAACGAAAGCTATCATTTCCAGTCGCTCCATCCGGAAATTTTGGCCTGGGGTAGCGGTGATGCGCCTATAACCCTGCTGGGTATCCACAGCTATATGGTCAATGAATATGGCCGTCCGGGGTCTGGCTATCCGGAGCAGGATGAGTTGAACGAGGCTTTGAATTCGCTTCTGCTTGCCAATGGGATCGACCCCAAGAGTTTTGCTGGCAAGGCAACGGACGTAAGGGGCGCTATTCAGGATGCAAAACGCGCGAAGCAGGGGGATACAGTGTTCCCCTATGAAACGCTGACGGACAGCCAGCTAACGGACGCTTATCACTATGCTGTTCTGCCCAGCACACATTTCAATCTTTTCCCGGAATTTTATGTGATCATGCGCTATCGGCCCCATCCCAGCGGAAATCCTGAGAAAATGTATTTTGATTTCATCATGTGCGCTCCGCTGGAGGATGGCGAGGCGACCCCGGAATATGAACATCGCGTCATACAGGGGGGCGCCGAGCAGGTTGGCAATGTTCTGGACTGGGGCGCGCGCAATCATCCTGCGGTCAATCAAGTCTTAGACCAGGATGTAAGTCTGGTCGAGCATGTGCAGAAAGGCTTGCATTCGCAGAGCTTCAACAATTTTATTTTGGGCAGCGACGAGCGACGCATCAAACATTTTCACCGCAATATCGACGACCTTATCCGCGGATGCTCAGTGCAGGAGCTGATGGAATCAAATCCGGTTGAAAATGATGCAATAGACCATAGCTAAACCATGTTTCGCCGCATGTTGGTTGAGATACCATTCATCAACCGCGATGCCAAAGGAGAGTGCCATTATGACCCGGCAGGAAAATATCGACCTTCTCGAACACTATTTTACGCTGATGCAGCAAGGCGAATGGGCAGCGGTCGAAGATATGTACCATGATGATATCGTCATCCATATGCTCGGCACCACACCGGCGTCGGGACGGATGGATGGCAAGGCGATGGTGACGGACGATTTGATCGCTGAGAAAGTTCACGGAGCGCTGGTTCCCGAGACCATAAAATTTGCCCGGAACTGGAAAATCATGTGTGCAGATGATGAACGTGTCGTCGCAATCATGGAAGGAGGTGGTGAGGCCAAATCTGGTGTGACCTATGATCAGACCTATTGCGAAATTTTTCGCTTTAAAGATGGTAAAGTTATTGAAATGCATGCTTTTTTCGACACGGCATTGGCCGAATCTGCGCTATTTGACAATGCGCTGGCCCGTCCAAGAAATCCATCTGACGCCAAGATGGATTATTAGGCCCTTTGTCCGCCGCTAGTCTCACATGGCATTTATTTTGCTGACCTTGGGCTGGCATCTCCTTCTCGACAGAAAGCAGTCATTGCTGCATCAAATCCCGAAAACCTGATGCTCAGCGAAGATTTTGACCCCGAGGCCAATGAGAATCATGCCACCAAGAAGCTCTGCCCATTTACCAATTCTCGCGCCAACAAGAGCGCCAAGATACACGCCAGGATAAGTCAGAACAGCGGTGGTCAACCCGATTACGCCGCAGGCCAGAATGATTGGTACTCCAAAGCTTGGCAAGGTTACGCCGGCAACGGCAGCGTCGATGCTTGTGGCAATCGCGACCACCAGCAGCGGCCATAGCGACAATTCTTTCATCGGCTCGTCCGCGTCGCGATCACAGCCTTCTTTGATCATGCGCAGCCCAAGAACGCTCAAGAGAATGAGCGCGATCCAGTGGGCAGTCGTTGCTATGAAAGAGGCAAACGCAATCCCCAATGTCCAGCCCAACAACGGCATTATTGCTTGAGCTAGGCCAAAAGCGAGGCTCATCCTCATTGCAGTGGAACGGTTTGGACGGTTCGCCGCACCCTGTGCGACAGCGGCTGCAAAGGCATCCATCGCCAGCCCCAGGGAGAGCAGAATAAGTGAGATCGCGATCATGATGCCGCCTTGAGATCATTCGGAATCGAACTCAACAAATTGGCTTGCCCGGCATCCGCAAAGGGGTCGATGTTGACAACATTTTTTGGGTTATATTCGAACTGTGGCTGGAACGGCGGGTAAGTCGAAAAACGCATAGCCGGCTTTGCTGAAAGATTATGATGGGGCGCTTAGACAAAAGGCAGATTCTGGGCCAGAAGCGGACTATCAGGATTTAGCTACGCAATTGGAAGAGCTGCCATGGTGTCCAGAGATCGGTGAATTAACACTGCCAAGCCAATTGCGGACATGCACGAAATTCTGCCGAAACCTCGAGCGGTTCTCGCTCGCTGTTCCGGCTTGTTGCGTGCGCCCTATCTCTTGCGTTTTTTGCGCTGCGCATAGCGCTCGTCCCGGGCGGCCTTCTTCTCGGCTTCCGTAAGTCCAAGCGCGAGCTTCGGCCTTGCTTGCTCTTTCGCGGCTTTCCGCTCCGCCTTCAATTGCTCAAATGCCGCACGTTTCTCCTCGCGTGCGATGGCCTGTTTTTGCTCACGTGCAAGCTGGGCTGCCTTGCGTTCAGCAACGACTTCAGCGCTGATAGGAGCCTTTGCTTTCAGTTTTTTAAGGGCAGCGTCTTTGGCTTTGGCTGCCATTTGGGTGCGTTCTTGGAAAGTCGGTTGTGAAAATGGCGGCATTTGAGTTTATAATTCCTTGATTGAGCGATGGGCTTGGGCAATCGGTTGATTACCGAAAAGCGATGCAAGTCGTATAGTCTTTAGAGCGATCGGGCAATGTTTAAGCAACCGCATAGGATTATTACGCGTGGCGGTTGAACCGGGCTTCACAGGAAAGCCCCCCTATATCGCGCCAAAGGCATGTGGCGGCGAACCTACGAGCGGTATTTAGAGCGGTATTGGGAACTGGACGAAGAATGTAACGACGAAATGGCGTTTATGATGGGCCGTCTTGGGGCCCTGGGTAATCCAATAACGGCTGAAGCCTTCTACCAGCTAGAAGCTGGTGGGTTTACTCCCAAGGTGAG
>JABMNS010000395.1 GCA_013204445.1 Sphingomonadales bacterium | reverse complement strand
GACTTCTGCAATAGCGGCGTTCGCTCGTTCCGACTGCGAAAGGGACGTGTCAGAAATACCAGGGCAACCGGAATCTCGACCGGCCAGATATCCTCGTTCGCGGAGAGTGCGTCGAAGCGGGTCTTCGTCACCTCTCTTTCAGGGGAAGTACTCCGCCTCACCCAATGAATATTTTGAGACCATTTCGCGCGCCGGCTCTGCTGGCGGTATTCGCAGCAGCGCTGCTCGCCGCAACGATGCTCGTTGCGCCGACGGCCGATTCGGCCAAAAAGAAGCCGCAGTACAAGAACAAGATTTTCTTCAAGAAGGTGACCCAGGTTGCGAGTCCGACCTCAGTCACGGCCGCTCCCGGTTTCGGCAACCTGCTTTTCATCACTTCCCGGATGGGCAAGATCAGGGTCATGCGCGAAGGCAGGATGCTTGCCGCGCCACTGCTCGACCTGTCTGACAAGGTCGAGAAACCTTGGCGGAAGCGCGCCAAAGATGTAATCAATCGCTACCGCGACGAAAAGTCAGACATGAACAGTCCGGGCCGCTATTCCGGTTCGTCTCGTTACAACATCCTATATTCCAACGTGCAGACGATCTGCCCTGCGTTGTTTAATCAGTCGCCGAAGCCTGATGTCCGCCGGCGCTATCGTGACGCCGACCCTGTTGGCAAAGTCATTGCCGACATGTTGGAGCGGGCGTTGTCCTACTCGATGGACGATTACGACTTTGACCGCTACATGCGAATGGCGATCAAGGACCAACAGTTGACAGGCCGAGGCGTGACGCGAGTGCGCTACGAGCCTCGCTTCACTGAAGAAGAAGATGAGGACGGCGAGAAATACGAAGAGTTGACCTACGAAGAGGTGCGATGGGAGCACGTTAATTGGGCCGACTTCCGTCACGGCCCTGGCCGCACTTGGGAAGAGGTTGATTGGGTTGCGTTCCGTCACTTGATGACGAAAGACGAGCTTGAGGAGAAGTTTGGCGAGGTCGCTGATGACGTTGAGTTTGATCACTCTCCGGTAGGGATGGAGAAGGGCGAAGGCGACCAAGTCGCTGACACGTTCAAGCGGGCGACGATCTGGGATGTGTGGTCGAAGTCTGAGAAGAAGGTCTTGTTCATCTCCAAGCTGCTCAAAGAGCGGCCATTGAGAACTGAAGACGACCCGCTTGAGCTTCGAGGGTTCTTCCCTATTCCTCGCCCCCTATACGCCACCGAGAACACTGACAGCATGACGCCTGTGGAGCCGTTTCGGTTCTATCAAGATCAGGCCGATGAACTCGACAACATCACCAAGCGGATCGCTGGAATTATCGAAGCCTGCAAGGTTCGCGG
>JABMNS010000124.1 GCA_013204445.1 Sphingomonadales bacterium | reverse complement strand
GCGTTGAATAGCAGCAACATAAAACTTGCAATATATGCGTTCATGGACAAGGCACCCGTCAATATCAGCGCGTTCTATCAAAACATTGAATAAAGGCAAGTTAAGTGTCGGACAAACTTTCGCCTCTGGCGCCATCACAATCGCCAGCATTACCCGATATTGCAGGCGTCACCCGCCGCATTGCCCGCGCACAATATAAGGATTGGGATCGCTGCGATCTGACCTTTGTGGAATTGGCAACGGGAACAGCGGTTGCCGGTGTGCTTACCAATAGCAAATGCCCCTCGCCGGAGGTCGAATATTGTCGGGAAGCACTTAAGGACGGCAAGGCACGCGGCCTGGTCGTCAATGCCGGCAATGCCAATGCCTTTACCGGCGCGCGCGGCATGGCGGCGGTACAAAAGATAGTGTCAATGGCGTCAGCCCATCTCGGATGTACGGAGGACGAAATATTTGTTTCTTCTACCGGCGTGATCGGCGTGCCTCTGCCGCAGGACAAGGCCGAAGCAGGTCTGAAAGCTGTGTTTGAAGCGCAGCCCTGCAATTGGGAAGCCGCGGCTGCGACGATCATGACCACTGATACTTTCCCGAAAATGGCAACGACAAGCGCCATCATTGGCGGCAGCACAGTCCATCTCAACGGGATTATAAAGGGTTCAGGCATGATCGCCCCAGACATGGCGACCATGCTCGGCTATATTTTCACCGATGCGACGGTCGAGGCCGGCTTCTTGCAGGAAATGTTGAGCGCAGCGACAGCCAAAAGCTTCAATTGCATCACCGTCGACAGCGACACCTCGACCAGCGATATGGTGCTTGCCTTTGCCACCGGTCAGCACGCAACCCTTGCCCTGAACTCGTTCGATGACGACGGCGCAGATGCGTTTCAAGCCGCGCTGAACGATATGTGCATGCAATTGGCACATCTGGTGGTGCGCGACGGCGAAGGGGCGAGCAAATTTATCGAAATTGCGGTGACCGGCGCGGACAGCGATGACAGCGCGAAACGCATTGCACTGTCGATCGCCAATTCTCCTCTGGTCAAAACCGCCATTGCCGGTGAAGATGCCAATTGGGGCCGGGTGGTCATGGCCGTCGGCAAGGCTGGCGAACCGGCCGATCGCGACCGGCTGGCGATCAGCTTTGGCGGTGTAACCGTCGCACGCGACGGTCTTGTTGTGCCGGATTATGATGAAGCACCGGTGGCGGCGCATCTTCAGGGCAGCACAATCGATATTGCAGTCGATATCGGCCTTGGCAATGGCAAGGCAACTGTCTGGACTTGTGACCTGACCCACGGATATATTGATATCAACGCCGATTACAGGAGCTGAATCTTTGCATCAGCTCTATCAGTCCGTTCTGGAAATATTGGAGCAAGCGTCGCGAGACATCGTGATGCCTTATTACAAGAATCTGCAAGCCCACCAGATCGACGAGAAGACTCTCGGTGACCTAGTGACCGTCGCCGACAAGCTCAGCGAAGAATATATTGCTGAGGCGCTTGCGGCGCTGTTGCCGGAATCAAAAATTGTTGGTGAAGAAGCCTTCGCCGCCGATGAGGCGGTTGTGGATCAATTGGCCGATGATCAGGTCTGGATCATCGATCCGATCGACGGCACCGGCAATTATGCGGCCGGACAGCCGCCCTTCGGCATCATGATTGCCCTGGCCGAGCAGAATGAAACCTTAGCCGGCTGGCTCTATGACCCGCTCACCTCGCGTATCTGCCATGCGGTTAAAAATGGCGGGGCCTTTGTGAATGGCAAGCCGGTTACCGTGCCGGAGGATCATCCGGACAGACCGGTTGCCGCTTTGGCGACCGGTTTTATGACCACGGACGAACGAGAAGCTTTGGTTGCCGCTGCGGAACCTTATTATGAGATTGTCGACATACCGCGCTGCGCCGCCGAGCAATATCCGCGGCTGGTGAAGGGAACCAACCATATTTCGGTATTTCAGCGCACCCTGCCCTGGGACCATGCCGCGGGTCTATTATTCCTCAACGAAGCGGGAGGGAAATGCGCGCGCTGGGATGGTTCGGCCTATCGCCCTGCGGACAGCATAAAAGGACTGCTCGGCGCTTCGTCACCGAAACTCTGGGACGAAGCAGCCGAGCGGTTCGGGGATATTTTCAGACCTTAAGCGGGTAGGCTGGACTCAAGCCAAGATTTGAGCTGGCTTTTTGGAGCCGCGCCAACCTTGGTTTCAACCGCGACACCGTTGTGGAACAGGATCATAGTAGGAATACCGCGCACGCCATATTTTGCGGGCGCGTCGGGACTGTCGTCGATGTTGAGCTTGGCAATCGTAACCTTACCAACCAGTTCATCGCTGATTTCTTCGAGTGCGGGACCGATCATTTTGCATGGGCCGCACCATTCTGCCCAGAAGTCGACGAGCACGGGGCCGTCCGCCTTCAGGACATCGCCTTCAAAACTTGCGTCAGTAATTGCCTTGGTAGCCATGACGAATCTCCAATTGTTTAAACTCTATTTAGGTATGGTGGGGTCTGCGCTCAAGCGCATTTGCGGAAAGGATTTTCATATCGGCTCAAAGCCGGGCTTGTTCTGCTCGATCAGACTGGTGGAAAGCTCCAGCATTTCCGGGCCATGCGAGTATAAAAGTCCTGCCCGGATCGGCCGCGCCGGAAAAATCTTTTCCAGTGCAGCGACATAGGCTGCCATCTGCCGGAGATAGGCGACGGGGGCTTGTTCTGCATTGGCGGGTACCCGGCGGCCAGTTTTGAAATCCACGACATAAATATATTCATCGGTGATTAGCAGCCGGTCCACCGTACCGGATATGACATGTTCTCCGACAACCGCAGCGATTGGCGCTTCTGCAAGGCTATCCGGTGCGAACAAGGCGGACCATTGCGGATTATCCATGATCGCGAGAGCCGTCTTTATAATATCCGTACGCCGGGCCGGATCGGCTATTTGCTTTTGTTTTGCCAGCCACCGGTCGGCGACTTCTACGCGGCGTTCGGGTTCAATATTCGGCAATCGCTGAAACAGGCTGTGCAGCAATATTCCTCGTTCGGCAGCGGAGCGCATGGGCAGGTCGGGAGGCGGATTGCTGGCATCGTCGGGGCCGAGATGCGAGGGAGTCAAGGGTCGCGGTGGTCGCGATTCTTCCGGTGCCGGTCGGAACAACCAATCCGGCAACGGCGCTTCTCCTTCCTGCTGATCAATCGCTCCTTCGGCAGCAGACGGCAAGGAAGGCGGTTTTCGGCTTTCGGTCCGATATTCCCGCATCGAAACCCAGTCCGGGTCTTCCCGCCAGTCCGAGCCCAATGCCATCAGCCCGCGTTCCATGGCGCTAAACCAGCTTAGTTCCGGGACTTCGCCTTTCGCTCTTGGTCCCAGGACGCCGGCAACGACGAGATGTTCTTCCGCTCGGGTCATCGCGACGTACAGCAGCCGCCAATGTTCTTCCATCGCGACCCTGTCGGCATGGGCGGCATGTTCGGCCAATATGCCTACTCGCTCCGACTTGCGGACCGGGACAACCGGATATTCGAGTTCAAGACCGCCCCCCCCATCCAGCTTGATGGCAAAGCCGCCGCTTTTTCTGCTCGCCGGATCGAAAGTCGCATTGGCCAATATCACCAAGGGCGCCTGCAATCCCTTTGCGCCATGCACCGTCATCAGGCGTACTTCATTGCCGCCCTCGACCTGCTCGCGTTTGATTTCGACATCGCCCCGGTCAAACCAGTCAAGAAACCCCTGCAATGTCGGGATATGATCCCGCTCAAAGGCGAGAGCCGTCGCCAGCAACTCATCGAGCGGATCCACCGCCGCATGGCTGAGGCGGGCCAACAATTTGCGCCTGCCTTGCATCGGGCCGGACAATATGGTCTCGAGAAACTGATAAGGCGTGTTGAAATCGGCCATCGCCAGCAATTGCATCAGCGGCTTGATTTGCTGGTCCAGTGCATCCTGTCGGCGCAAAAACTCCCAAAGGCTTTTCTCGGCCTGTTTCGGCCCGCGATAGCCACGCGCTAGCAAACCCTCTTGTGTCCAACCGAGCAGCGGTGAAACCAGCAGGCTGGCGAGATTGAGATCATCATTCGGCTGCAGGACGAAGCGAATGGCCGCCAGCAGATCCTGAACAACCAGCGGCTGGTTCAGGCGGATACGGTCGATTCCGGCCACAGGTACTTTCTCAGCAAACAGACGGGCGACGATGAGAGCGCTCAGCTCATCGCGCTTGCTCACCAATATCAATATATCCTTTGGTTGCAGCGCCCGGTTTTGCCGATCCAGCCAGAGAGGGTTTTTCGGCGACAGCCATCGCTTGATCTGTACCGCGAGCTGCTGAGCAAAGACCCGCTTCTCTTCGCTAGCCCAGGATTCCTCATCCTCGTCATCGGCATCGCCGCCATTGGCAATCGGCTTCCAAAGAGTCACGCTGCCGCTCGCACCCTCATAATTGCTGCGATGTTCGGGGACCCTCTGCTTGAGTCCCAATTGCTCGTGACCAAGCTGTTCCAGCGTTGCATCGACAACCTTCAATATTGGCGGTGTCGAGCGAAAACTACGGTCCAGCGACAGATCTCCAAACGGCTGTTCCGACGCCTCTGCCAGGGCAAAAAATTCGGTTCTCGCGTTGGCATAATTATGCGGGCTGGTGCCCTGAAAACCGAATATCGCCTGCTTGAAGTCGCCAACCGTGAACAAGGTCCGGTGCCGTCCCGGATCAGCACCCATGCCGGCAAAAAACTCGCCAGCAAGCGCGCGGACAATCTCCCATTGCGCAAGATTGGTATCCTGCGCTTCGTCGATCAATATATGATCGGTGCGCTGATCGAGTTTATAGCGAATCCACGCGGCCATATCGCTTTTCTGTAACAGGCTGGCCGTCATCCGGATCATGTCGTCAAAATCGACAACGCCTTGCAGTTTCTTGGCGTCGCGATAGCGATAGTAAAAGGCGCGCCCGGCTTCCAGTGCGCCTGCGAACAGATCGGCATATTCAAACAAGGCCGCTTTTTCGAGCAGGCCGCTGCTCCATTTAAGTAGTGATCCGGCAATGAAATCGTAATCTGGTAGCGCCTTCAGCAGCCCCTTGGTGGGTACGCGTGGCTCGTCTTTCTTAGTGCTCCATGCCAGATAGACATCCGGCAAAGCGGCGGCGCGCTCTTGCGAATTGAGGGTCAGCCACAGCCGAATCGCCAATTGGCGTTCCTTCTCCTGCTTGCCGCCGAATTCCGCCATCGCGTCGCGCAATATTTTGATCGAGCGGAGATCTATCGCTTCGTCGGTGCAACGATCCGCCAGCCATGTTTCGGCATCACCTTCGATGGGAAGGGCCAGCAGTCCCCGGACAAAGGGCAGCACGCCGCTTGCGAGATGTTCCATCGCATCGGCTTTGGCTGCACAGGCCATCAGAAATTGTTCGGTTGCCTCTTCGCCCATCCGGTCACTCAGACGCTGGATCGCTTCGATGATCTGGGAACGCCCTGCCCGCTCTTCTTCAAGCAGCAGAACACCTAAGGCGTCGCGCGCCAAAATTTTCTGGTCGCGCGCCTCGATCGGTTTGAACATCGAGGCAATACCGGCCTCTTCCGGAAAAGAGGCGAGCAAGGACTGGCAGAAGCCGTGGATCGTCATGATCCGCAAACCGCCGCCCTCCGCATCCAGGACGCGGGCAAATAAAGTCCGTGCGCGGTCTCTGGTTTCTGGCCCGGTTGATGCGCCAATTGCAGCAAGGTCACTCGCCAGTCTGGCATCGTCCATTCGAACCCAGGCCGCCAGCTGGCGATTAATCCGTTCCGCCATTTCGGCGGCGCCCGCCTTGGTGAAGGTCAGGCACAGAATATGCTCGGGATCGACTCTTTCCGTAAGCAACAGGCGAAAAACCCTTGCCGTCAACACCTGGGTTTTCCCGGTACCGGCAGAGGCGCTGAGCCAGATATTGGTTTCGGGCTCGACCGCATCGATCTGCCGGTCCTTGAGCGGAAATATTTTTGGCTTGTCGCTACTCATCCTCAACCATTTCTGACGGCGTGCGCCCGTACCATTCTTCGAGCCGCATCAACTGGTCATAGTCGGCGAAGCGGGCATATTCCGGGTGCAGCTTGGCAGTCATCGGTGCCGTGCCCTTTAGATATTGATCGGCCGCCGCGTTGAACCGTGCCACGGCATGGTCGACCATCGCATCCGGCGCGATGATATTGTCGCCGCGGCCTTGCGTCGGCGAGCGGACATGGCCGAAACTGTCGGTACCTCCCTTTTTCGCCAGCGACCAATATTCGAAGGCCACCGCCTCACCTTCAATGTCCTTGAATCCACCAAGCTCGGCAATTGCGGCGAGCAGGCCAAGTTGCAGATTATAGCCTTCGATCACCGCCTTGTTGGTGGGTGCGCCGCCGGTCTTGTAATCGACAATGGCGAGACCGCCATCCGGCATCCGGTCGATGCGATCGGCGATGCCAGAGAGTTCGACGCCGGCAATCTCGGCCTTGCCGAAGATCTCCGAAACAATGGGCTCGCGGGCCGCCTTGCCACTTTCCGCGAGAGTATCGGCGATCCAGGCCAGGCCCTCGAGCAGACGCGGCGCCCACAGGCTGCGCATAAGCGGGTGCAAACCAGGATTGTTGAGAAACGCCTGCGCCCTTTCGCGCAGTGCCGCAGGGGCATAATAGTCCTGCTTGGCCCATTGATCGAGAATGTCGTGAATGATCGTTCCGCGCCAAGCAGCGCTCGGGTCCGCGTCGATCATATCTAGCGATGCAAAGCCCATGATCTTTTTCGCATAAAATGAATAAGGATCGGCGATCAGGCCATCAACCTGGGTGACCGAAATAGGGATATGGCGCTGCGCTGCACTCGGCAAAGGAGCCGGCCGTTCATAGGGCGGGGATTCTATTTCCGGCTGGTCGATGGCAGATGTCCATGCGCGGGCTTGCGGATGTTGCTTCAGATTATCGCCGCACATGCCTTTCAGACGGAGCAGGAAGCGCGAGGCAATGGCTGGCCCGGAATCATCTCGCCGCGCACGGGACAGGATGACCTTCTTCGCCCCCATCGCTCCGACCAGATCATGGGCAGAAAGGCCGATCTGCCGTTCCTGGGCCGGCAGGCCGAGCGATTTGCGGATCATCGGCGCGAGCCACGGATCGGGTGTTATCGTTTGCGGCCAGCTGCCCTCGTTGAGGCCGCAGCAGATGACCAATTCGGACTGTTGCAGGCGCGCTTCCAGCAAACCGTAAAGCGCAATGCGCGGATGGCCGCCATAAGGCGGGCGCACCGATATTTCAGACATCAATGTCTCAAAATAGCCGGCGAGCTCATTCGCCGCGATGCGGACGGGACCCATTTCAGCCCGGACTTGCAATTTCGTCAGCAATTCGGCCAGTTCCCGGCCAGCCGCGCCAGCCCAGATCGCGCCATTGGTCAATGTCCCGGCCAATCGCCGCAACTGATCCAGAAGATGTGGCCAGTCCAGCGGCGGCGCGAACAGATTTTCCATCGGCTCGAACATCGTGCGAACCGATTTCCACCACGGCGTGACTGCTTCGCGCAGTTTTCGCGTCCGGTGATTGTCGCCCTTTAGCAGCGCGTCGATGGCCGCCAGTCCCGGCGCCGGGCGCGGGCCGCGCAACACCAGGTCCAGTTTGCGGACATGGTTCAGCCATGGGAGCCGCCCTTCGCAGCGCTGCACCAGCGGATGCTTGAGCAAGGCAAGAAGTTCAGCCGGCGGAAAACCGTCGGCGACCGCCGCCAGCAGGTTTAAAAAAAACACCCCTTCCGGCAACTTCGCCAGGGGCTCGCCTGCGGTATCATCGACCTGAATATCCCAGCGCTTCAAATGGGAGGAAATCCGGGTCGCCAAGGAGCGGTCGGGTGTGACAATCGCAACCCGTTGATACGGATCTTCCAGAGCCTCGCGGGCAAGAAGCGCAATGATCTGGGCTTCCTCGGCGCTATTGCACGCCTCGACTGTCTGCACCCCGGCCAGGCTGCGTTCACTGCTTTCCAGTGTCTGCCAGCGCACGGTCAGTTTCGGGATCGCGAAGGCATTGCTTAGCGCCCGGCTGCGCTTGGCCGCCGCGCCGCTTTCGCCGGTGCGCGGCCAGCACATGATTTCGCCGCGCGCGATCGACATCCGGTCGAGCAGCAATTTCATATGATATTGCGGATGGGTTTCCTGCGCCCGCGACACATAGCCGCTTTCCGGATCCGGCTGGAACGGACCCAGTAAATCCCATTCTTCATCCGCCATGATCAGGTCGAGGTCAGGCAGGACCACCAGACCCAAAGGCATGAAGGATATGGTTTCCAGAAAGCGGGCAATGGCGGGAGCAGAGGTGGTGACGCCCGCCGCGACGACGAAATGATCGGGTGGCGATGTTTTCCAGCTTTTCGCGATATGGTCGAACAAAGCATTGCGGCGCACCGCCTGATCAACCCGCTGCCATTTTTCCAGCTGCTGTCGCCATTTCTCGGCGATGATCAGGAAGAAGCGATAAGAATCCTGCCAGTGACTGGACAGGTCGAGGCTGTCCGGCTCCGTCTTCATCAGGTCAGACAGCGAAATTTCTTCGATATTCAACTGGTCGAGCGTCCGGGCGAATTCGCGCGCCAGCCGCAGCGCATCTTTTGCCAATATGGCATCCTCGCGCAGCCTGATTTCCTTCTGGATCAGTTGCGCCAGGGTGAGCAGACGATCCATCGGATCGACGGCGGCCGGAATATCGAGCGCCAATTCCCCGGAATCAAGCGCAACACCGATCGATTCATCCAGATCAAGATCGCCGATTACCGCCATTTGAGGCAGCAAAAGCCCGTTTTCACTTAGCCGGACGAAGGCTTCCTGCACTGCGCGCTGCGCGCGGTTATTCGGCAATATGACGAGACCGCGGGCCA
The DNA here is from genome assembly GCA_013204445.1 of Sphingomonadales bacterium. GTDB lineage: Bacteria > Pseudomonadota > Alphaproteobacteria > Sphingomonadales > Sphingomonadaceae > Parasphingorhabdus. Next base: position 5,611 of record JABMNS010000124.1, on the reverse strand, counting down.
GGCCAAACGCATCTTTGGCAAAGCGATCGATCAGTCCTTGAGCCAGCGCATCGGCAAAGCCGCCGTGCGCGCCGATATTGTAAATGGATGGCCGGCGGCGGTCAGACACGCGCCAGCGCAGCTTCTGTTGGCGCTATTGCTTCCGGCGAGCCAACCTCGAACCATTCACCTTGGTGAACCATGCCAAATAGGCGACCCTCTCCAATGGCCCGTTCCCAAAAAATATTGGTCGAAAAAGGACCGGTGGGCGAGTCACGCAAAAGGCGTTTCGAAATTAGCTGGATACCGGAATAGATCAACGGTGCCTGTTGCTGTGGAATCTTGCGGGAAATCCGGCCCTCGTCATCTAGATGAAAATCACCCGTGCCCTGATAATTATGAGCCGAGATTCGCGGCACCAGAAGCAGCAGTGCATCCATCTCGTCCTCGTGCCATACCTGCGCCAATTGAAGCAGGCTATTGGTCGGCCCATCGGTCCACAGATTGTCGCTGTTGATGCAGAAAAATGTTGATTCCTCAATCATCGGCTCTGCCTTAACCAATCCTCCGCCGGTCTCAAGCAGCTGAGCCCGCTCGTCAGAAACCCTGATATCGATCGGATATCGCAAGGCGGAAAAATGTGCTTCCATCGCGTCAGCAAGATAATGCACGTTGACCACGGCCTTCCCTATGCCCGCTTCGACGAGCTGTTCAAAACAATGGTCAATCATCGCCTTGCCAGCCACCTCAATCAACGGCTTCGGCCGCGTTTCGGTTAGCGGGCGCATGCGTTTGCCCAGCCCAGCCGCCATGATCATCGCGGTTTCGATCCTGGTCATGTGGCTTTTTTTGGCACCGGAATGGGCCGGCGCCGTACTTCACCGGGAATATTCTGGTTAAACCATTTGGTCACCGGTTCAAGCGCAGGATGGCGCAGGTCTCTCTCCAGCAGACGCCACATTCTGGGCAGAAAATCGAGATAGCGCTGCTTGCCGTCCCGCACAGAAAGCCGGGTGAATATACCGATAATCTTGGTGTTTCGCTGCGCCCCCAAAATGGCATAATGGCTGCGAAATATTTCTGCCGCATCTTTGTCATGATCGGCCAGATAATATGCGAGCATATTCTCCTCAAGCTCATCCGACACGTCGCGGCGGGCATCCTGCAACATCGAAACAAGATCATAGGCGCGATTACCGATCAGAGCATCCTGAAAATCCAGCAAGCCGAGCCGACCGTCTTCAAGCAACATGATATTTTCGGCATGATAATCGCGCATCACCGTAACCGGCTGTTCTTCCGCAGCGATTACGGGTTCAAGAATTTTCCGCCAGCAGGCCGCAAAACTCTCTACTTCCACGTCCAGTTTTTGCGCCGGACAATAATATTCGGTCAGCAAATTGGCTTCCCGTAAATATTGCGTTTCGTCATAAACCGATATCGAGGCTGCCGGCACCTTATGCAGTTCGCGAAGCAGATCGACGGCCTGCCGATAAATTGCATCCTCATCCTCTGGATGGTGATCGAGATGCTCGCGCATCCTCTCTTCGCCAAAATCCTCCAGCAGAACCAAGCCGTGGTTCAAGTCGCGAGCGAAAATCTCGGGAGCAGCAAAGCCGGATTTTTTCAGATATTCGGCAATCATGATGAACGGTGTGGGATCTTCATGCGGCGGAGGCGCATCCATCAGGATAGCTCGGCGGTCGCCATCCCGGACGCGGAAATAGCGGCGAAAAGACGCGTCTCCCGCCACCGGCGACAACTGTGCATCGCCCCACCCATATTGTTTCAAAAAATCTGCCGCTGCTACTGGCGGTTTCATGTCAGTGTCCATCGATCTTTCCAAGCGTTACCGGCGTTCCAAGTCAACCAGCGATTGCCGCCGCCGGTTATTTCCAGCTCAATCTTGAGCGCATCCTTCCAGAAACTGTCGGGCATCCGGCCTGGCCATTCGACTATCATCGCGCCATCTATCAGCGTGTCGTCCAGACCGAGCTCGGGAATTTCCTCCGGGCCTTCAATTCGGTACAGATCAACATGGGCGACCGGGATTCTGGTTTCGGGCGGTTCATAGGGCTGGACGATCGCGAATGTAGGACTTGGCACTTCGCCGCGATAGCCCAGCCCTTCCAATATACCTCTCGCCAATGTTGTTTTTCCGGCCCCAAGCGTGCCTCTCAGCGCAATTTTGTCTCCTACACGCAGCAAGCCGCCCAATTCTCGCCCAACATTCAGGGTCGCTTGCACATCCTCCAGAATCAACATTGTGTCATTGCCTCGGCAGATACAAGGTTACCAGCGTGCCCTGACCCGGTTCGGACGTCAGGGTCAGGTCACCGCCATGGGCCCGGACCAATTGACGCGCCAATGGCAGTCCAAGGCCTCCCGATTTCTCTTTTGTTTTTTGATCGCGTGAGCGTGCGAAACTGTCAAATACCTTGGACTGCTCGCCAGCGGTCATCCCGGGGCCATCGTCGGATATGTGGATCAGAGCCTGCTTCACATTCCCGGATCCATGAATGAGCACTCTGCCCCCTTGGCCGGTATATTTGATCGCATTGTCTACGATCTGGGAAATAGCCTGACTTAGCCGCTTCTTGTCGGCCATCGCCGATCCGAGTTTTTCGTCCAGCTGCAGTTCCATCCCGATTTCCTTGGCTGCAGCATCGTCGGAGAAATGGCCCGCTATATCCTCAATCATTTTATTCAGATTGACCTTCTCCTTGGCTATTGGCAGCGCGCCGGCTTCGCTTTGGCTCAGGTCGAGAACATTTTCGATCTGGCTCCCCAGACGTTTGACAGACTGCAGGATGGCGCGCACATATTCATGGCCGCGGTCGGTCAGCGGTCCGGCAATGCCCTGATCCAGAAGCTCCGCAAACCCGCCTATGGAAGTAAGCGGAGTGCGGAATTCGTAACTCATGTTGGACAGGAAACTGCCCTTTATCGAGTCCGCTTCGACCAGCGCCTCATTGCGTTCCCGCAGCGCCTGCTCAATCCGGTAGCTATCCGAAATGTCGAGCATGGTGAACAATGCATTGCCATCTGGCAGCGGAATGGCGGCAAATTCATACCGCCGTCCATCGGCGAAGTTAAGACGTCCGCCTTTCTGTTGGCGATCGGTCGTCGCGCTGCGCAGCATTTCGCGCACTTCCGAGATGCGCGCGGGCTGTTTCAACTGGACGGCCATTCTTTGCGTCAGTGAATCCACGCGCGGATGCTTGCCGAGATCCTCTTCATCAAGACCCCAGTTATTTGCGAATTGATGGTTCCAGATATTCAATTTTCCATCGGCTGAAAAAACGGCGAGCGATTCAAACAGATTGTCAAAAGTCGCGGTCCTGACCCTGAGCAGGGTATCGCGGGCGCTCGCCAGTTGAACCTGTTCGGTGCGGTCTTCGAAAATTACCAGCAACCCGCCGTCCGGAGTCGGATTCGCCAGCACCCTCAGATGGGTTCCGTCGGCCAGCAGCCAGTTTTCTTCAATCGCCTTAGAGGACTGAAACCAGCCGGTTCGTTCCTCGCGCCATTCCGGAAAATCACGGACTTCCGGGATACGATTCATTTCGCGCATACGATCCAGCACACGAGGGAATTCGGGCCGCTCCGCTATCCATTGCTGGCGCATGGAAAAAATACGCTGAAATGGAATGTTGCAGAATTTCAGCGATTTATCCGCACCGAAATGGGCCACACCGGCGGAAATCTTGTCGAGCATATCACGCTGCGATTCACCGAAACGTCGCTGCTCCCGCCGGGCGTCTTCCAGTTCCTGAATGTCAATCGCATAGCCGGCAATACCAGACCTGCCAAGCGGCACATCGACCACCTGTGTCATGCGTCGTTCGCCGCCTACCGTTGTCGCAACGACCCGCTCAAATGGCTCGCCTTTCTCCCTTGCCCGGACAGCGGCATCTACCGGACTAAACCCGTCGATCGTTTCCACCAGTTCAATGCCATCGGCAATTACCTGTTCACCATTTTCGGCATCGACGGCGGCAACATAGGCGCTGTTGACCAATGTCAGACGCAGGTCGGGAGACCGGTGCCACATCGGAACCGGGGCAGCTTGGATCAAGGCGGAAAGTGCATCAAATGCCGCTCGCGCCACTTCGTTTTCATCGCGCAGTTTTGCGATTTTCCCTTCGCTGTCAGTCGCGTCGAAAACCCACAAAAGAGCACTGCCATTCGGCGCGATTTTCTGATCCGCCAGTCCGCCACGGATCAGCAGCGCTTTGTCCGAACCGCGTACTTTTATAGCTCGAACAAAGCTGCTTCCGGTTTTCTGAGCCAGATTGACATCCTGCATCAGCGCTTCCAGATCTTGTTGAATCATCCCGCGGGATTCCTCGTGCAATTCCGAGACATGCGCAGGCAGGTGATCGAAACCAAGCCAGTGCATCAGCCGCTGGGAAGCCTCCAATTTTCCATCGGATCGCACCAGCAACGGCAAAGCAGGAGATGTTTCAAGCAATCGTCCCAGTCTTCCGGATTGCCGCAAGGTCGATTCAGCCTTGTTCTTCATCACCAAGCCAGTCCATATTGCCCAAGCGGCAGCGCCCAGCCAGGCAGCAAGGATTAGGCCCAAAATTACGGCGGTGAGATCCGGGACGTTCGACATTGACTAAATCGATTAGACGGATAGTTAACTTACGAAAACCCCTATTCTTTATGTCTTGGAAAAGCGCTACAGGGTAAGCTATTCTCGACGTCGAGATAATGCGGAGAACAACCATGTCGATTGACGAAAGCCGGATCTTCAAACCGATCAATATCGCGCTGCTGACCGTTTCCGATACGCGCACACCGAAAGAAGACACATCGGGTGACATTCTGGCTGAACGGATCGAAAAAAAAGGCCACATACTTTTCTATCGTGCGTTGCTAAGGGATGACAAATCCGCGCTGATAGCGCAACTCCACCAATGGATTGATGACGAACATGTCGATGTCGTCATCACCACCGGCGGAACCGGTCTGACTGGTCGCGATATTACACCGGAATCTCTGGACGCGGTAAAGGACAAGGATATTCCTGGCTTCGGTGAATTGTTCCGATATCTGAGTATCAAGAATATCGGCACCTCCACGGTGCAATCCCGCGCTTGCGCCGTGGTTGCGCGCGGAACCTATATATTTGCGCTGCCCGGCTCCAATGGCGCCGTGAAAGATGGCTGGGATGGCATATTGGATACCCAGCTGGACAGTCGCCATCGGCCCTGCAATTTTGTTGAGCTAATCCCTAGGCTACTTGAAAAATAGTGATCTAATATATTTGTTCTTTTTTTGTTCTCATAGTATGAAGGGCAAATGGTCGGCAAAAATACAATATATCCTGATGTTCAAAAAGGCCGGGGTGCACCATCCAATGCAGTCTCGCAGCGTTTCAACCTGCAAGACCGGGACATGGACGGCGACTGGCTCGATGAACGTGACCGTATCGGAGACAGCGCCGCGAAGCTGAGGACCGACGTCACGATCGAATTTCCCAAATCGATCATCAATTACAACAAATCACCCGATTTGCCGTTCGATCGTTCGATCAACGCCTATCGCGGTTGCGAACATGGCTGCGTCTATTGCTATGCACGGCCCACCCACGCTTATCATGGCCTCTCCCCCGGTCTCGATT
>JABMNS010000123.1 GCA_013204445.1 Sphingomonadales bacterium | reverse complement strand
GCCCAGGAGCGCGCCGACCACGGCACGTCGCACTAGACCCGGCGCGGCAAGCCAAGATGCCCGTGATTGCCCGCCTGGCCGCGTTGGCCCTGCTGCTTGCCGCGGCGACGCCGGCCGTGGCCCAGGACGATGCCACCGGCGAGCCCGTCCAGGGCGAGATCTATGTCGAGAACATCGCGCCGCAGCCCCTGACCTTCGGCCTGTCGCCCGACAATGCAAGCTGGGAGCGCTTCACCCTGGCGCCCGACCAGATCGCGGTCTATGGCGGCGGACCGGACTAGTACATCCTGATCCTCACCGAGGGTGTCGAACTGCGCTACCATCTCGACGATGCCGGCAGCTACCGCCTCTACTGGAACGAGGACGAGGAGCGCTGGGATGCGATGACCTGTCAGGAGCCGGCCTGCGGCCGCGCGACGCAGGAGCCATGATCGTGCCCCTTTCGGGCACCACACTGGTTTCATGACGTCGCAATCATCCGCAGCCTGCCCTACCGGCAGGCAACATCGTTCATCGCTGGGCCGCCGGCTTGGCTGCCTTGCCACCGCAGGCCTGCTGATTGCCTCGGCTCCGGTGCAGGCTCAGGAGACACCCGACGACCCGCTGGCCCAGGCCGAAGAAGGCATGCGTCGCATCCTGACGGCCCTGCAGCTTCTGATGGCGACCATCCCGCAATACGAACTGCCCGAGGTGCTCGAGAACGGCGACATCATCATCCGCCGCGTCCAGCCCGAGATTCCGCCCGACCCCGACGACGCCAACAGCGACGGCGTCGAGGAAACCGCGATCTGAGCCGAATTCAGGTCATCGCGGCGTAGTCGGGCGCCTGGCCCCGCGCGATCGTGCGCGTGACCGGCGCCATCGGGTATTTCAGGCCCGTGGCGCAGTTGAACAGCACCACCTTCTCCTCGGCCCCGACCAGGCCCTGCGCCAGTGCCCGCCGGTAGGCCTCGACAGTGGCGGCACCCTCGGGGCAGAGCAGCAGGCCATCCTCGCGTGCCACGGCGTCTCGCGTGGCGATGATGGCATCGTCATCGACCGCCATGCAGAAGCCGCCCGATTCCCGCACCGCCCGGATGATGAGGAAATCGCCGACCGCCACCGGCACCCGGATGCCTGCGGCCACGGTATGGGCATCGGGCCACAGCGGGGCATGTTCCTCGCCCGCCTCCCAGGCCTTGACAATCGGCGCGCAGCCCTCGGCCTGGACCGCGACCATGCGCGGCATGGGGCCCTGCAGCCAGCCGATGGCCTTGAGTTCGGCAAAGGCCTTCCACATGCCGATCAGACCGGTGCCGCCGCCGGTGGGGTAGAAGATGACATCGGGCAGCGACCAGCCGAATTGTTCGGCCAGTTCCAGGCCCATCGTCTTCTTGCCTTCGATCCGGTAAGGCTCTTTCAGCGTCGAGAGATTGAACCAGCCCATTTCCGCTTCACCATCAGCAACAATCTTGCCGCAGTCGTTGATCAGACCGTTCACCCGCCAGATCTTGCCGCCCTGCAAGGCGATCTCCCGCACATTCACTTCAGGCGTGTCATCCGGACAGAAAACAAAAGCCTCCATCCCGGCGCGCCGGGCATAGGCGGCCATGGCGGCACCAGCATTGCCATTGGTCGGCATGGCGAGTCGTTTCAGCCCCAGTTCCTTGGCCATCGACACCGCCATGACGAGCCCGCGCGCCTTGAACGATCCGGTTGGCAGACGGCCTTCGTCCTTGACGATCACATTGGACCCGAGCGAATTGTCGAGCGTGATCAAGGGCGTCATGTCCTCGCCCAACGAAACAATATTGGCGGCGCTGACGACCGGCAAAAGCTCACGATAGCGCCATAGATCGGTTGGCCGAGCGGCCAGCTTTTCCTTGGTAAGCGTTTCGGCAACCGCAGCCAGGTCATAGCGCACCAATATTGGCGCGCCAGTCGGCGACAGGTTTTGTACGGTCCCCGCAGGCAAAATATCTCCGGTTTTGGAACATTCCAGATGAGTGACGAAATTGGCGATCTCTGCGGTGCGGTTATCTTGGGTCATATCGCCTAGCTAGCAGCGGCAGCCCAGCAAGCCACCCAAAAACCGCATTACCGGCTCGGTTTGGCAATTGCATTAGATTTTTCCAGCGTCACCCTGACAATAGAGAGATAGAAAAAACTGGATTTTGCGATAATAGAGTGGCTCAACCGCTGGATCATAAATTGGAAAAGTTGAAACCTGTGTCGCGAAACATGCTCTCCAAATGGTCTAGCAGCGAGGATTCGCTTGCCCGCGTGTTTCGCAACAGCAGCTGGCTGTTTTCCGCCAAGGGCGTGGGCGCGCTCCTAAGCATTTTCTATCTCGCGATATTGACCCGGACATTGGGCGTCGCCGGCTTTGGTGAATTCATGGTCATCGTCGGCGCGGTTCAGGTTCTGACAGCAATATTAAAACTCCAGACATGGCAGGCGGTCGTGCAATTTGGCGTGCCCTATTTGCTGGCTGGCCAGCATCAGGAATTTCGAAAATTATCTGCACAGAATTTCTGGATTGAATTGCTCGGCGGGCTAGCTGCTTGCGGCGCCTTGTGGCTGATGCTCCCTTATGGGGCCTCCCAATTTGGCTGGAGCAATCCGGTCGCCCAAGCAATCATGGGCTATGGCGTGATCGTGTTCCTGTCAGTCCGGTCGACACCAATCGGTATATTGCGTGCCCAGGATCGCTTTGGCGGCAATGCTTTTGGCGACGCCATCATTCCCATCGTTCGCTTCGCCGGGGCCTTGATCCTGTTTCTGACGACACCTTCCATGACCGGATTTCTGATTGTCTGGGGGCTATCCGAATTTGTCAGCTTTGTAGTTATGTGGTTGATGGTGTGGCTGCGCGAAGAGACCGATCATCCGCTGCGCAATGCATCCGCACTAGCAGTTGTGCCGCCCAGCCGAAAAGAATTTCTGGCATTTCTGCTGTTCACCAATCTCGCCTATCTGATCAGCGTTGTCCGCGAACGGCTAGTAGTCGTGATTGTCGGCTTCTTCGTCGGCCCAGCGGCCGCTGGCCTCTTCCGTCTGGCGGACCAGCTTGCCAATAGTCTCAATCGGCTGTCCGAGGTATTTGCCCGCCCGCTATTTGCCGAACTGTCCCGATTATTCGCTATCGGCCAATCGCGGGAATTGCGGGCCCTGTTCTGGCGATCCCTTAAGGCTTCGGCGATCAGCGGCGGCGTCCTCTTCATTGGTCTGCTGTTGCTCGGAAAATATATCATTGTCCTGATTTCCGGCCCCGAATATCTCGCAGCTTTCCCGCTATTGCTGCTGCTGGGTGCTGCGACCATCATCAGTCTGGCAGGTCTGGGCCTAGAGCCCTTGCTGCAGGCGGCCGGACGCGCACGAAATGCGCTCGTCGCCCGACTTGTTGGACTGGTCGCGCTCGGACTCCTTATGATAGCATTTCTGCCAACCTTCGGTACAATCGGAGCCGCGTGGGTGATGTTGATCTCCGCAATACTGACGACCATCATGCTGTTCGTCTCAAGCCGGTCCGCGATCAGAAAACCCCAGCATCCCGCACCAAATTCCCGGAAGTCATAAAAACTGACAGTCATAAAAAAGGCGACCCGCAGGCCGCCTTTTCCGTAATTCGATGAGGGTTCGCTTAACGCTTGGAGAACTGGAAGCTCTTACGCGCTTTTGCTTTACCATATTTCTTCCGCTCGACTTTGCGGCTATCACGGGTCAGGAAGCCTGCCGCCTTGACCGTCGCACGCAGAGTCGGCTCAAATTTGGTCAGCGCCTGTGAAATGCCATGCTTGACCGCACCAGCCTGTCCCGAAAGACCGCCGCCTTTAACCGTGACGTCAACGTCATATTGACCTTCGCGCTCAGTAATCGCGAAAACCTGGTTGAGAACCAGACGCAGGGTCGGGCGTGCAAAATAGGTTTCCTGATCGCGGCCATTGACCGTAATCTTGCCCTTGCCGGGCTTTAGCCATACGCGGGCAACCGCGTCTTTCCGGCGACCGGTCGCATAAGCGCGGCCATATTTGTCCAGCTCTTGCTCGCGCAAGGGCATGGTGGATACGGGTGGTTCAACGGCTACAACTTCCGCGTCTGCGTCGGTAGCAACTGGTGCATCGACCACAGCCGGGCCAGCGATATCTTTCAGATCAGCGAGATCGGTTTTTACGTCAGACATTATGCGCCCACCTTATTCTTACGGTTCATCGAAGCGACGTCGAGCGCCACTGGGCTCTGGCCGTTATACGGATGCTCGGTGCCTGCGAAAACGTGCAATGCACGCATCTGGGCAAAGCCAAGCGGGCCCTTGGGTATCATCCGCTCGACCGCTTTTTCTATGATACGCTCGGGAAAACGACCTTCGAGGATCTTTTCCGCGGTCGTGCCACTGATGCCGCCGGGATAGCCGGAGTGCTTGTAATAGGTTTTCTGCTTGGTCTTGTTGCCGGTAAACTTAACCTTTTCAGCATTGATCACGATGACATGATCACCGCAATCGACATGCGGGGTGTAGCTTGGCTTGTGCTTGCCGCGCAGGATGTTGGCGATGATCGAGGAAACCCGGCCAACGACCAGATCTTCGGCATCAATGATATGCCATTTCTTTTCGACGTCAGCAGGCTTGGCCGACTGGGTCTGTTTGGTGATACCCTTCATGGGCTTTGCTCCTTCTGGGAGAATGGATTGATTCAAAAATGATAAAAGCCGTACACGATGATCAGGCCGTCGGCGGGGCTATTGGCGTTGTTTTTGCAGCAAGTCAAGCGAAAGCGGGCCTTTGCTGGCAGGTATAATATTACCGCTCCTGGTTTCCAACCTGACCGCACAACCATTTTTCATAGTCCGGATTGTGACTTGCTGGCGATCTAATGGAGAATCGCGGGCGTATCGAAACTGAGCAGTGCCCGTAGACGTGCCGTCGTCGCTTTCACCCTATCCGCAGTGGTCTTGCGCAATAGCGGACATTCCTGTTCCTCGCGGAACTCGACCTGAAATTCATACTGCGACTATATTGGTACGAAATGATTGGCGCAAGCAATCAGCTTTTCCTGCAGCAATGTCTTCGCCACGCTTCTTGCTTCCTCTGCGGAACCGAAGGTCGAGTAGATCAACGACCGGAAATTGGTCACCTTGGCGCACGACCGATCAGGTGCACGCCCCATATTGTCGATGCAACGACCAGCGCGCCCACCGCCTGATGCAATACTGCGAGATGGATATCGATCCCGGTCATCACCGTTGCGATTCCGAGCAATATCTGGCTACCAAAAGCGATGTGGATCGCGATCGAGGCGCTGCGGTCAATATGCCGCACCTTTCGAGCAAGAATTATGAGAAATCCGACGACGGCCCAAGCCCACCAGCGATGGATAAAATGTATCAGATAGGGGTCATTGTTGAGCGCGCTCCACGTACCGGCTTCCCAATTGATCCCGCCAGGGATGAAATATTCGTTCATCATCGGCCATGTGCTGGACACATAACCGGCATCCAGACCCGCGGTATAAGCGCCAAATAGAAGCTGGACAAAAAGCACCGCCAGCACCGCTATGCCAAGACCGGTCATGCGCGCCGACCTTTCATGACCAGCCGCTAGTTGGCGCAGATCGAGCGCCGTCCAGACGAGGCCGCCCAGAATGAACAGCGCTGTTAATAAATGCACCGCCAGCCGAAAATGACTGACATCCGTCCGTTCGCTCAGACCGGAACTGACCATCCACCAGCCGATCGTGCCCTGCAATCCGCCGAGCGCGAGCAGCGCAACCAGCCGCCAGCCATAGCCGGATGGGATAGCCCGCTTCACCGCAAACCAGAGTAGCGGTAGCGCAAAGACCACACCAATCAGTCGCCCGAGCAGCCGGTGTACCCATTCCCAGAAATAGATGAACTTGAAGTCCGCCAGCGTCATGCCCGCAGGACCGCTGATTTCGAGATATTCCGGGATCTGCTGATATTTCGCAAATTCCGACAACCAGTCCGCTTCGCTCAGCGGCGGCAGCGCGCCTGTCACCGGCTTCCATTCGGTTATAGACAGTCCCGATTCGGTCAGCCGGGTGATGCCGCCGACGACGACCATGATGAACACCAGAAAGGCGACGGAATAGAGCCAGTTGGATATGGCTATCGAACGGGGGCTTGCCGCGCCGGTCGGCAGGTTCAGGGCGATCGGATCGGTCATTGGCCGCTATTTGGGATCAAAACCATGGCCTGACAACCAGAAACACAGGTGCTAGCCGGAAAATTCCATAATGATATGTTGTATCTTAACATACTTTTTCCTATATCCGGCGTACGCAACCAACAAGTGAGGCAGTGAGTCGTGTCTACGACAGCAAAATTGTGGGACAAAGATGGTCTTTTGGTCAGGGATGGCCTGTGGGACCGTATGGCCGTGCTCCTCTCCGGCCTGTGCCTTGTCCATTGTGTCTCGACCATTGCCTTTGTCGCGATTCTATCCTCAGCAGGCGGCATGCTGCTCGATCCGCTATTCCATGAAATTGGTCTGGGGATCGCCATTGCCCTTGGCTTTTTCACTCTGGGACGCGGCGTGCTGGATCATGGTTATATCATGCCGGTCGCCATCGGCAGCCTCGGGCTGGGTATGATGATGGGCGCGATAACGATCGGGCATGATAGCGGGCATGGCGGCGCTGAAGTAATTTGCACCATGCTGGGCGTCGGATTGCTCGCGCTAGGCCATGATTTGAACTACCGCGCCACCCATTGATTGCGCCCCATTGCCCTTGCGGCGAAACATCCCTAAATTATCCCTATGGGAAAACATGATCATCATGAGCATCAAGGCGATTCTTTAGCCGACGCGGCACGCGCCAATCTGGAAAATTCTGGCGAGAAATGGACCGATACAAGAGCGGCGATCTTTGATTCTCTGGCCGGCTTCTCTCGCCCGGCATCGGCCTATGACATCGCCGAGCTAGTTTCCGCCGCGCGCGGCAAACGCGTCGCACCGAACAGCGTCTACCGGATTCTCGACCTGTTTGTGGCGAACAATCTCGCCATGCGAATCGAAAGCGCCAATGCCTATCTCGCCAACAGCCATCCCGGCTGCGAGCATGACTGTATTTTCCTGGTCTGCGACACGTGCGGCGAAGCAACCCATATTGATGACGACTCCTTGTCGCAGCAAGTCCGCAAAGTCGCCAAAAGTCAGGGATTTAAATCCATCCGTCCGGTGATAGAGGTTCGCGGCATTTGCCAAAAATGCAATTAATCCATCCTGCGTGTCAGCTAATGTTAACCAGCTGTCAGCTGAAAGTTCGACAGGGCAATGTGATGCCGTTAAAGCTGGAAACCAACAGGGAGTGAATATGCCGGTTTCGAATACACCATTGCTGGATAATGTCTCCTTTCCAGCCGATTTGCGCAAATTGAAGCCCGCCCAGCTGCGCCAATTTGCCGATGAGCTGCGCGCCGAAGTGATAGACACCGTCTCCACAACCGGAGGCCATCTGGGCGCTGGACTGGGCGTTGTCGAACTCACGACCGCCATCCATTATGTCTTCAACACACCCGAAGACCGACTGATCTGGGATGTCGGCCATCAATGCTAT
>JABMNS010000122.1 GCA_013204445.1 Sphingomonadales bacterium | reverse complement strand
GCACCCGTAGCTCAGCTGGATAGAGCGCTGCCCTCCGAAGGCAGAGGTCACAGATTCGAATTCTGTCGGGTGCACCATTATTTCAATGACTTAGGTCCGACCGGTGCGCCGCGTATGGAATGAGTATGTAAAGTAGGGGGTTAAAAAACACCCCCGTGTGGCCGCAGTTGAAGGCAAGGCTGTTAGATTAGCAGCGACCCGCTTTCCCGACAGCCTTGCCATCTGACAATTCGGGGCGCTGGATCTATGGATGGATAGATTGCCATCAATCTCAATATCATGCAGTCTTCGTGCAGGGAGATTTATATGATCTGGCGTTCCTTCGTTGCAGTCTTGTCTCTTTTCAGGCTTCCATCGGCGGCATCTGCTCAGATCGCTCCTGATTTGTTAGCTGATGCTGAGAGAGGGAATGCCGATGCCCAACTCAATCTCGGCGTCATTTATCTCAAGGGCAAGGGTGTGCCTGAAAACGAAATTGAGGCGACGAAATGGTATCGGCTGGCGGCCGAGCAAGGGAATGCCGAAGCCCAATACAATCTCGGCTTATTGTATGCCACTGGCGCGGGTGTAGCGACCAATTTCGTCAAAGCCTATGCATGGCTTTCGATGGCAGCGGCGCAAGGCAATGAAAGTGCCTCTGAAAACAAGGGTATTGTTACAACGCTAATGACCCCCCAACAAATCGCCGAAGGCCAAGCCTATGCCACCCGATGCTTTGAGAACGATTACAAGGGCTGTGATTGAGGATTGTCATCAGGATCGAAATTAGACAACTTTTGGCAAGGCGCGGCTATATCAGAGAAACATCATGAACATATTCACTGCATTGTTTTCAGCTTGGGCTAAGTTAGTTGGCTTTTTTTGGTTCGCGGCAGACTGCGTCGCGCACCATGATTTCTGGCATTTCCTGCGCAAAGCGTCGGGATCAAATGGCTAGCATTCCGTGACTGAAAAATCGTGTGGCTCTTCACCGTCAAAATATAGGTCATAAGCCTGCCGCAAGCCGCGCTCGAAATTGCGCGTATATCGCTTCGTATCAAACAACGGTTCGGTCAGCCGATTGCTGGCAAGCCTGTCCGTGATCTCCTTGAGCCTGCTGCGGTTTGTCGCGAGTTCCAAGATCAGGGCTTCATAGTCCGGTGCGGTCGTCGTGATCAGTTCGGGCAGTCCAACGGCATTCAAAAGACTGGCCGCAACCCGCGCGGCGAACTGTTGCCCCTGTTTGGTCACCACCGGTAGCCCTGCCCAAAGCGCATCACTTGCTGTGGTGTGGGCATTATAGTTGAACGTGTCGAGGAACAGATCGGCATGCTGGTGGCGCTCGAGATGTTCGGCATGCGGCAGCCGGTCGGCAAAGACGAGACGGGACGAATCGATCCCGCGGGCTTCGGCCTCTTTTTTCAGATTTCGCTCGGCCCATTTATTCGATCTCAACAGCCAGAGCACGCTGTCATCGACCTGCCGCAATAGCCGCATCCAGATGTCGAATTCTTTGGGGCTGATTTTGTGATTATTGTTGAAACAACAGAAAATAAAGCCATGCTCGGGCAAGCCAAAATCCGCGCGGGTGGTGCTGGTCGCGGCAATCTCGCGGGCATCATCATTCGGTTGATAGCTGTGCGGAAGATAGACCAGGCGCTCGCGGTAGAATCGCCGCTGTTCGCCTGGAATGACCGTTGGATCGGCTATCAGATAGTCGATAAATGTCGTCGCCATCGTGCCGGGATAGCCGAGATAGCTGATCTGGATCGGCGCAAGACGATATTGGAAGAGGCCCGACCGCGTATGTTGCGTATAACCCTTGAGGTCAATGGCGACATCAAGGCCGTGGGCACGCGCCAGATCGGCAAGGGCACCATCCGATGGTGATCTCCGACCATTTCCCGAGCGAGAAACGCGCCCGGGCCTTAGCGATCTATTCGCTCGGTATCCCTTTGGGATCCGCCACCGGAGTGGTTGCGGGCGGTTATATCGCGGCCACCGTCGACTGGCGTCTGGCCTTTTTTGTCGTCGGGCTTTCCGGCGTGATCATCGCGCCCTTCTTCAAATATTTCGTCCGCGACAAGGTCAAAAAACCGGCGCCGGCTGATCAAACAACGCCCCCCTATAGCTTCAAGGGGACCGTGATCCTGTTGGCAAAGAAAAAGGCCTTCTGGTTTCTCGCCTTTGGCGCCGCGTCCAGCTCGATGCTGGGTTATGGCATTGCCTTCTGGCTGCCTAGCCTGTTGCAGCGCAGCTTCGGCCTGAGCCTGATCGAGACGTCCCTGTTCTTTGGCGCGATATTGCTGATCGGCGGGGTCGCCGGTGTACTCGGTGGCGGCATGATCGGCGACTGGCTCGGCAAAAACAACAAGGCCGCCTATGGCCTGGTGCCGGCGGCGGCCTTCCTGCTCGCGGTGCCATTGTTTGCCGCCGGCATCATGAGCGGCTCTGCCACCATCGCCTTCATCCTGTTCCTGATCCCACAGGCTCTGGCCTATTTCTGGCTCGGACCAGTGCTGTCCGCCGTCCAGCATCTGGTCCCGGCCGATTCCCGCGCGACCGCATCGGCCTTGTTCCTGCTGATCAACAATCTGATCGGCATCGGCGGCGGGATATTCTTCCTCGGTGCCTTGTCCGACAGCCTCACGCCGATCTACGGCGAAGACGGGCTGCGCTATTCGATGCTCTACTCGCTGATCTTCTATGTCATTGCGGCGGTGCTGATGGCACTTGCAGCCAAACCGCTGAAAAGCGAATGGATCGAGGAAGGCTGACCCAATAGTGGCCGTTCAGCCGGCGGGCACAGCGTAGCAGTCGCGGTAGGAAGTCAGTTTTCCATCGGCCACTTTATAGAGACCAACCCCCTCGATATCGCCATCCGGACGCTTCCAGAGCCAGCGCGACCAGGCGACCTGTTCGTCACCGGCAATTTCCAGCACTTCAAAATGCATCTTCTTGTCGGCCAGTTCCTTGGTCAGATGGTGCAGCAGGGCAGCAATCGCCTCTATGCCTTCTACCCGGCCAATCGCCGGATCTTCGAACACCGCATTGTCGGCGAACAGCGGGATCAGCTTGCTATAGTCATGACCGTCTTGAAGCGCCCAGAATTTCTCGATCAGCTGTTTTGCCTGTGCCATTTCTATTCCCTCAATCGCTCATGATCGCATTATATTTCAGCTTCTGCTTTTGCAGCGCCGCTTCAAACGCCTGTTCCAGCTTATCCATCATCGCCGGAAACCCATCGCGGTCGACAAAGGCCAGCGGATCGCCCGCTTTCTGGCGTGCGCGCTTTTCCAGCATGTCGGAAAATTCGGGATGGTTGGTCAGGAAAATATCCGGTTTCCAGTCTTTGGTCATCGCAAAAGTCTTGCGATAGTCGGCGACAATCCCCTGATATTGTGGCGGCCCTACCAGACGGTTCGCAGCGACCGTTGCCGAACAGAAAAATAGCGCTTGATAGGTTTTACCGCTCTGCACGACCGGCATCGTCCAGGATGTGCAGCCACGGCTATGTCCCGGTGTGATATGCGCGGTCAACGTGACATTGCCGAGCTTCAGGGTCTCGCCATCGGCAATCATCCGGTCGACCTTGACTGGCGGTGCGTTCGCTCTGCTATTTTCTTCGGAACCGAGATAGAAGCCACCTTCCAGCGCGGAGCGATCCCCCTCGCTGGCGATCAATTGCGCGCCAGTCATCGCCTTGAGTTCCGCCAGACCGCCGCTATGATCCAGATGGGCGTGGCTGTTGAGCAGAATTTTGACGTCCTGTGCATCAAAACCGAGTGTGCGGATCGCGTCAGCGACATATTGGCCCTGGCCCGGCATGCCCCCGTCGATCACGATGTGGCCGGCATCGGTCGGAATGAAATACATGCCGAGCCCTTCGGTCCCGATAAAATATATGCCCATCTTGCCGGTGCCGATGATCTGATAGGGTTCAACGGCGGCATACCAGCTGGGGAAGCTCTGCTGCCAGTCAAATTGCTCCGGAAACTCGTCATCTACCAGATTGGCGAGACGATCCGGCACGTCTGTCTTGGCCGTGTCCGGCGCGGTTTGGGCTACCGCTGAGTCCTGCGCAACCGGGCCGCAAGCCACCAGCGTTCCTGCCAAAATTCCCGAGATCCAGCGCATATCTTTCTCCTCCGTCTCACAGCTTGCTAATGCACGAGATCTGAATGCGCAATGTCCGCGCTATCGCGCGAAAAACCGAACCGTCTCGTTATCCGTCGGGAACATCGGCCAGTCCGCCTAGACCCGGCCGTTAACATCCTTGACCCACGGACCAAAGGGCGAATTGCCGAGCATCGCGACCTGGGTCTGCGAGCTGACCGCGTTAATCCCCACCTGCGGCTTGGGACCGGGATGGACGGGGAGACGCAGCGGTCTTTTGCCCGGTGCCATCGTGATCAATCCGGCGATGACGCGCGGCACATCCTTAGGGTCGGCGGACCCGCCGCCATTGCGCAGGGCGCCATCGACCAGCGCCTGATAGGCGGCCTTGCGCTCCGGGTCGGCGCGCTCCAGCATCGGTGCGGTATATATATTGCCATTTTCCCAGATCTTGGTCGGAAAGCCGCCGGGCTGGACGATGGTGACATCGACGCCGTGCGGAACCAGCTCATAGGCCATTTGCTCGCTCATCGATTCGACCGCAAATTTGGTCGAGCTATACAGCCCCATGCCCGGCACCATGACCCGGCCCAGCTGTGACGAGACATTTACGATCAGGCCGGATTTCTTCGACCGCATCTTTGGCAGAGCCGCGCGGGCGACCCGCTGATAACCCATTACATTGGTGTCGAACAGCAGCTGCATCATCGCCAGATCCTGCAGCTCGACCGGCGCGCCAGTACCGATCCCGGCATTGTTGATCACGACATCGAGCGCGCCACCATTCAGCCGCTCGGCTTCGGCAACCGCCTTATTCACTGATTCTTCCGATAATACATCCAGTTCAAGGATGCTGACATCCAGATCATTTTCTTCGGCCGCCTTTGCCAGAGCGGCCGCCTCGGCTCGCGGCAGATTGCGCATCGTGGCAAAGACCTTCGCGCCCATTTCGGCATAGAGAATAGCGCCCAAATTACCGAAGCCGGAAGAACAGCCGGTGATCAGCACTGACTTGCCGGTCAGCTCCGGCTTGCCCTCGACGGAGGCGGTCGCCGTGCCGGCGGCGAGCGTGAAGCCGGTTACAGCGGTGGCGCCAAGCAACTGGCGGCGGTTGAGTGATACCTTGCGGGTTTGGTCGGCCATGGAAGGACTCCTAAATTTCAAAATCACTGCTACACTAACATAAAATCCGGTTAGAAGTGAACGGGATAAGAGGGAGAGCGATATGCAGATTTCAAAAGCCAGCGAAGCGGTGGGCGCGATTGTCGAGGATGTCGATGTCACCCGGCTGAGCGATCAGCAATTTGCCGAGCTCCGCCGCGCGTTTTTCGACCATGGCACATTGTTCTTCCGGGACCAGAAGCTGACACCCGAGGAGCATATCGCCTTTGCCGAGCGCTGGGGCGCCATCGACTTCAACCGCTTTTTCAAGCGGCGTGAGGGCTATCCAGAAATTGCCGAAGTACTCAAGGAAGCCGACCAGCAGCTCAATATCGGCGGCGGCTGGCACACCGATCACAGCTATGATGACGCGCCGGCGATGGGATCGATCCTCTATGCGCTGGAAATCCCACCGAGCGGCGGCGATACGTTATTTGCCGGCATGGCCGCGGCCTATGAAGCGTTGGATGATGCGATGAAGCCGCGGATCAAGGAGCTTAAAGCCCGGCACGGCAATGCGCATGTTTTTGGCGAAGCAAGCGAATATCGCAAAGCGATTGGCGACCGCTATACCAATGCCGATCAGGCCGGACAGACAGCGGTGCATCCGGTGGTGCTGTGCCATCCCGAAACCGGCGCGAAAGGGCTTTATGTCAATCCCGGCTTCACGCTGGAAATTGTCGATATGGAAACGGAGGAGAGCAAGGCGCTGCTGCAGGAGCTATACGCCCATATCATGCAGGACCGCTTCCACCACCGCCACGTCTGGCGCGAAGGAGATCTGGCGATGTGGGACAATCGGGCGACTTGGCATTATGCGCTGAACGACTATCAGGGACATAGGCGCTATCTGAACCGGATCACGATTGAGGGCGTGGCTTTGGGCTAGGGATGCTTCACTCTTTGCTTCCCTGCTATCACCCCGGCTCGGTGAAAGACCCCGATTGGGTCGCCCGCTAGACTCACGTCTATGCCACAATGAATTTGGAACGCGTCCGGTT
>JABMNS010000121.1 GCA_013204445.1 Sphingomonadales bacterium | reverse complement strand
TGGCTATTGACCGCGTGTTCCTGCACGAGCGGACGGGTGCCGCCGCGCTGAATTCGCTGGCGGAAGCTGGTCGCAAAGTCGCTGACGCTGCGCGAGTGTTTGCGGTGACGGATCATATTGTCGACACGCGCCCCGGCCGTACTGATCAGACGCTGATGCCGGGCGGACAGGCGTTTATCACTGAAACGCGGGCTGCAGCGAAGGCGGCTGGAATAACTCTGTTTGATGTGAACGATCCCGATCAAGGCATTGTCCATGTGATCTCGCCGGAGCTCGGGATTGTGCTGCCGGGTTGCACTTTGATTGCGCCGGATAGCCATACCTGCACGCAAGGCGCGTTTGGGGCTCTCGCATGGGGCATCGGGTCATCTGAAGCCGAGCACGCGATGGCGACTGACACTCTAAGGCTGACAAAACCAAAATCGATGCGGGTTACTTTTCAGGGAAAGTTACCGGAAGGCGTGACACCCAAAGATATGATCCTGACGCTGCTCGCTAAACATGGCGCGGCGGGCGGCAAAGGTCATGCGGTGGAATTTACCGGAGATGCGGTTACCGCACTCGATATGGAAGGCCGGATGACACTATGTAATATGGCGACCGAATTTTCCGCTATGTCAGGTTTTATCGCGCCGGATGAAAAAACCTTCGAATATCTAAAAGGTCGCCGCTATGCGCCTGCTGGTGAGCATTGGGATCGCGCGCTGGCAAGCTGGCAGGATTTGGTCAGCGACCAAAACGCCTCATTTGATGCTAAAATCGAGATTGATGCGAGCACAATCACCCCGATGGTGAGCTGGGGGACCAGCCCGAGCCAGACTATTGGCGTCGGTGAGAATATTCCGGATGATGCCGAGGCAAGGCCGCTGGAATATATCGCTTTGGATAAAGGTCAGTCGATTAAGGGCGTAACTATAGACGCAGCGTTCATTGGCAGCTGCACCAATAGCCGATTGTCTGATTTACGGCGTGCATCCGCGCTGTTGAAAGGAAAAAAAATTGCGGATGGTATCAAAGCGATCTGCGTACCCGGCTCGAGCCGCGTCAAACGCGAGGCGGAGGCAGAAGGCATAGACCGGATATTTCTCGACGCTGGTTTTGAATGGCGGGAGAGCGGGTGCTCGATGTGCTTCTTTGCAGGCGGCGAGAGTTTTGATGCAGGATCGCGAGTTATATCCACCACAAATCGCAATTTTGAAAGCCGTCAGGGGCCCAATGTCAAAACTCATATTGCCAGTCCGGAGACGGTTGTGGCGAGTGCCATTGCCGGAAAGATCGCCGATCCGAGGGAGCTAATCTGATGGCAGAGCCCTTCACCACTCTAACCTCATTGCCGATGCCATTGATCCGCGACAATATCGACACCGACCAGATCATTCCTTCGCGCGAAATGAAGAGCACTGGCAAAACCGGTTTGACGGATGGCCTGTTCGCAGGGTGGCGCTATACTGAAATTGGCGGACGAACACCTGAACCGGCCTTCGTCATGAACGACCCTGAATTTGCAGACAGCAATATTATACTTGGCGGCAAAAATTTTGGTTGCGGTTCAAGCCGCGAACACGCCGTTTGGGCGCTTGCTGAATTTGGCTTTCGCGCAGTCATCGCACCAAGCTTCGCGCCAATTTTCGCTGGCAATTGTGTTCGCAATGGAATTTTGCCGGCGGTGCTGGATGAGGTAGCGATTGCAAAAATCGCTAAAGCTGGCGACCCAGTAAAGATAAATTTGGCCGAACAAACCATCACCAATAATCACCAAAGCTGGACATTCCCCATCGATGAGGAAGGCAAGGCCATGTTGCTTGAAGGCCTGGACGCCATCGACCTCAGTTTGAAAATGGCCGCTGAAATCGCCACATGGCAAGAGGCTGACCGCGCGTCGCGGCCCTGGATATATTTAGGAGCATCCCAATGACCCAATCTGTCACCATTAGCGAAGTAGGACCGCGCGACGGGCTGCAGAGCGTCGACCGTGTCATGGCCACCGAAGCCAAGAAAGCGTGGATCAAAGCCGAAGCCGAGGCGGGTGTTACTGAAATTGAGGTGGGCAGTTTCGTACCACCGAAATTGTTGCCCCAAATGGCCGATACCGCAGAAATTGTTGCTTTCTCCAAGACCATTCCAGACCTTGATGTTGTCGCGCTAATCCCTAACCTGCGCGGTGCAGAAAACGCCATCAAAGCAGGCGTCGATAAAATGTCGATCCCGTTTTCCATGTCTGAAACACACAGCATTAATAACGTACGCAAAGATCACCGCGCAATGATCGCCGAGATCAAGGCCATTGCCGACTTGGTGGCCCAGCAGCCCGAAGGCCAGCGTCCACATTTTGAAGTGGGACTTTCAACCGCCTTTGGCTGCACGATGGAAGGACCGGTGCCGGACCATCAGATTGTTCGCCTTGCCGAAGCAGCGATGGAGGCTGGCGTCGCTGAGGTCGGTCTCTCTGATACCACCGGCTATGCGAACCCGGCGCAAGTCACGCGGCTAGTGCGCGCGGTCAAATCCGCCATCGGCAGTGACAAGCTCAACACACTGCATCTCCACAATACCCGCGGGCTTGGCCTCGCTAACGTCATGGCTGGTCTGGCAGAAAATATCACCACATTCGACGCGTCGCTCGGCGGGCTTGGTGGGTGCCCATTTGCGCCGGGAGCTTCGGGTAATATCGTCACCGAGGATCTGGTGTTTATGCTCGAAGCCATGGGCATTGATACTGGCATTGATCTGGAGAAACTCCTTAAAGTTCGAGAGATTATCGCCGATGCCCTGCCCGGCGAACCACTTTATGGGTTTACTCCCGATGCGGGTCTGCCGATGGGATTCACGCAAGCATCACAGAAAGCAGCAGCATGAGTGAAAAAACACAACCAACCCCATTGGCAGGTTTAAAGGTCATTGAATTTACCCATATGGTTATGGGACCAGCGGTTGGGGCGATCCTCGCATCGCTGGGCGCAGAAGTTGTTCGGGTGGAACCGATTGGCGGTGACCGTACACGCAATCTGGTCGGTTCGGGTTCCGGATATTTTCCGATGTTTAATCGCCACAAACAGAGCATTTCGCTAAACCTGAAAGATCCCGACGGATTGGATGTTGCCAGAAAACTGGTCGCAGGCGCGGACATATTGGTTGAAAACTACCGTCCCGGTGCGATGGATAGGTTGGGTTTGGGCTATGAAGAACTGAGCAAAGATAATGACCGGCTCATCTATTGCTCCGAAAAAGGCTTCCTGCCTGGCCCTTATGAAAACCGCACCGCGCTCGATGAGGTAGCCCAGATGATGGGCGGCCTTGCTTACATGACCGGACCTCCCGGCCAACCATTACGTGCCGGTTCAAGCGTTATTGATATCGCAGGCGGAATGTTTGGCGTCATTGCCATTCTCGCCGCAGTTGAAGAGCGCCATCGAACCAGCCATGGCCAGAAGGTGCAGAGCTCGCTGTTTGAAACCACTGTCTATCTGATAGGACAGCACATGGCGCAGAAAGCGGTGACGGGACAAGCGGCCGACCCTATGCCTGCTCGTATTTCAGCCTGGGCTATTTACGATGTATTCCAGACGCAGGATGAGCCGATTTTCATAGGTGTGGTCACCGATGCACTGTGGGAAAAATTCTGCACGCTGTTTGAGCTAGACGAACTATGGACAGACGAAAGCATCCGCGAAAACAATAAACGCGTTGCAGCGCGCGGCCGGATTATGCCGCAAATTCGTGAACTTATTTCAAATTACAAACGCGATGATTTGATCGCCAAGCTAGAAGGCACCGGGTTGCCTTTCGCTCCCATCGCCCGGCCGGAAGATATGTTTGATGACCCGCACCTCAGTGCGAGCGGCGGGCTGGAAGACGTCACCATGGTCAATGGAGAAACGGTGAGACTGCCGGCGTTGCCCATCGAAATGAACGGACAGAGACTTTCGGAGGCAGCGGAATTGCAAGATATCGGCGCGCAAACCGATAGCTTGCTAGTTGAGCTGCAATATAGCGCGGAAGAAATTCAGGCGATGAAAGACAAAGCGGCTGTAAGCTAAGACACAATCAGAATATTATGATTGTGTTTGCGCGATCCGTTGCAAAGCCCGGCGGAGACTGATCGCTTCGGTCGATTCATTCAATCCCCGCTGTTCGAGGCGCTCCAGTTTTTTGCGGAAAATAGGAGCGAAGTTGGTGATGATGTGATCATTCCGTACCGGTTCTTTGGATTCCAGCATTTCGTTTTCTCCAGCCGTGAAGCAAGCAAGAATCTTGCTCGGATTGGCAGGACAAATTTATATGCCCTCATTGCTGCTGGTAAACTCCAATCTAATCTTGTCGGCAAGCGCAGATTGATCCCAGCCGAGAGCCTTCAAAAACTAATAAATGAGGGAGCATAATCATGTCCCTACAAAAACCAAACCCCACCGTGCAGGGTGGGGCTGGAAACGATATGCTGTCTGGCGCATCGCAATTTCCAGATAGCAATATCGACTGGCGAACGCAACTAATTGCGTCCCGTCATTTGATCCCAAAAAACATTGCGCCGACTGTTATCGCGCTAGCTTTAGGGGAGGCAGAACAATGAAGGCCGCAGAACTATCGAGCGAAATAGAGCTTGCGGTGAAAGCAGTTCAAAACCGCCATTTAGGTCGAATAAAAGCATTAGGCGTTGATAGTTCAACCATTGCAAGACTGGGAGCCATTCAGCCTCCTTTCGGTGTAATGGACTGTGACGACGTTGGCGGCGGTATTTTTCAACCCGGCGGCGATAAAACCTATATCGTGCAACCCGTTTTTGATAGCGACACGATGATCGATATTGTTGCTTGGCGCACTACGGAGCCTCAAAAATGGCTTTGGCGAACTGGCGCGGCATGGGCACTCAATACGGACACGATTGCAGCCAATAGCTGGCAAGATGAACCGTTAGTCATTGATGCAACGCCCCTTGATTGGTTGCGGGGCGGCGCAACCGGGTTATGCATTTTGAACTGGGATGCGCCGGAAATCAGGACGCTGTTACGAGTGCAATCAATCTCGGCAGAAGCACTGATTGCTCGGCAGCTTCGGGGCGTTTTGATGAAGCCTCTTTATTTTCCAGAAATATCGGCAAGATCGGAGCATCGAAATGCTGCATAATCTAAATGATATTGATCCCGACATTGGCAGCGGAAATCACCACGGTTTGCCACTCACTTATTGCGGCGACATCAAGCCTATTCTCGACGGCCAATGGCGTATAAAAAATATACTACCCCGCACTGGATTCGCGACAATTTACGGCCACCCCGGAACAGCGAAAACATTTTTGGCATTAGAATGGTCCTTATACATTGCCCTCGGCTGGGACTGGAACGGCCACAAGGTTGAAAAAGGCGCTGTGGTCTATATTGGCGCAGAAGGACGCGTTGGCCTTCACAATCGAATTTCAGCGTTTTTACGGCACCATTGTGTTGCAGGTGATGAGCCAGCCTTTGCACTTATTGCCAGCCCTATTGATCTATTAGACCCGCGTGCAGACACGCCAAAGCTAGTTAGTGCCATCAGAGAGGCTGCTAATCATCTGTGCGAGGAACCAGCATTGGTTATCATCGACACCCTTTCCAAAACATTCGGCGGCGGTGATGAAAACGGAAAGGATATGGCGCAATATGTGTCGAACTGTGAACGAGTAAGTAGTGAGTTTGATTGTTGCGTCATGCCGGTCCATCACCGTCCAAAGGAAAGCGCCAACTCACAGCCCAGAGGACACGGCAGTTTGCGCGGCGGGCTTGATTCTATATTCCTCGTCGAAGGCACCCCTCTATAGAGGGTGTCAGAGTGTCCGAATGGGCAAAAATAGAAAATAAGAATAAACATTCAAAACAATGGCAATAAGGAATTTCACAGATGGCCAAATCTAAAGCGAAAAATGATGGCAGGACGCTTGAGATAACAAAATCAGATGGCACAACTGAGAAAATGCAGATGGCCAGAGTGGTTATGCAGCCTCAAGTGCGTAACGGAAATATTGTTGGTGTATTTGGCTATGGCGACGCATTTCCTGAATAGTTTGAGAGCGGCGTTCCCATGCCGCCCTTGGGAGAAATACCAACGCAAATAGCATCAATGTAAGGCTAATCATCTGTTCAACTAACCGTATATGAAGGATTCTAACCTTTGCTACCATTGAATATCGTGTTTATCTGCCAGTGAATAGTGGGTAGGCGGACGGCAGCTTTCGGGCAGATGAGACACCAGTGAGAATGACTGCAAATGGGGCGGAAGCGGAATGTCTGCTTGTTCCGTCAAAGGCTGGATAATATCTCTCGGGAGATTGCGGAATACCAGCAACCATAGTTGCATAATTTACAATTTAGGGAGGCGCTTGACGACTGTGGATGACTGAATGATGGCGGTATCGACGGATGAGAATGGCAAAAAGCGATCCATAACAGTCTCCAACTCCTGCACATCACCGACCACCACTTTTGCTACAAAGCAATCTTCGCCAGTAACATGATCCGCTTCAACAATTTCCGGAGCGTCGACAAGCATTTGTGCCACTCTTTTTGCTTCTCCCGGCAAAGCACACAGTCGCACATGTGCGGCGACACCTAGTCCAAATACTGTGGGATCTACGATGATCGTATATTCGCGAATTGCGCCTGCATCTTCAAGTTTGTGAATACGCTCAGTAACGCTCGGACTGGACATTCCGATTTGTTCTGCAAGCTCGCGAACCGTTATACGGCCATTTAATACCAATGCGGCGATTATGGCTCGATCAGTTGCGTCAATTGGCCGGGTTACATAGCGGCTTCGATTCATAGTTCACCTCTAGCTGGATGACACCGGCGAGGCCTTGAGATTACGAAGGCAAATGTTCGATTTTGCCTTATTTATCCTAAGTTTGAGCTAGAAATCGGGCTTACAGCGAACACACCCAGCGACAAGCAACTAGTCCGCAAGGTCAAAATTGAAGGTCAAAGCCCGTTATGGGTTTCGATTGGCAAGTCGAAACGGCTGTAACGCCTTCCTGAATCTATGGCTGAACAAATAAATCAGCATCTATAATTTGGAGGAGAAACGTAAATCGGGAGTGAAGCGCAATGCAAAGCATCGCAAGATTGGATGTAATAGGCAGAAACTTGGAACGCGCCGAATAATGGCATACTCTACTGCAACTATTGTATCACTGGCACTTCAATGTGCTCCGTCGGTAGCGCCGGAAACGGTTGTCGCGATTGTTCATACTGAAAGCCGCGGCCACGTCTTCGCCCTCAACGTCAACGGAGGACGGCAACCGCGCCGTCAGGCCAGCGCTGCAGCAGCTGCTGCCACAGCTAAACGCTATGTTGCAGCAGGTTATTCAGTTGATTTGGGCCTTGGCCAGATCAATTCCCGCAATATGCGCTGGCTTGGTCTCACATGGGAAACGGTGTTCGACCCCTGCACTAACATTGCAGCATTAGGCCGCGTTCTTACCCAGAATTATAATTCGGTAAAAGCGGGGCGCGACCCACAAAGCGCCCTTCGTATTGCCCTCTCAATGTATAATACAGGAAGCCAATCGCGTGGATTTCGTAACGGTTACGTTGCCAAAGTCGTCGGCAATGCCGGAACCGCCGATAGATACGTAGCCAATACCACCAAGCCATCTCAGCCAATCACTGAAATAAGCGTCGATCTGCGGACAACCATTGTCGCAGAAAATGCGGCGCAGCAGGCGCCACCTCGCCCTGCACCGCCCCCGCGTTGGAACCTCTTTGAGCGTGCGGCTTACGAACGCGAAACCAAAGCTCTCGCAAATAATGAAAGGGGCAGCATATGAGCATCATCCTAAATTTGGCACGCAACGCTAACCTGTGGCGCTCATCCCGTGCAGCGAAATCTAACCAGCTTCAAAACAAGCGCCAACGTGCGGTGTTCTGGAGCATAGCCCTCTTGTCTGCGATGTTCATTTCGCTCGCGCTCCCCGATCCAGCCTATGCACAAAACCTAGAGAGTTTTGCTAGCAACGTGCGCGGGCTTTTATCCTCGACCCTCCTTCGAACACTGGCAGTCATCGCCGTAATTGTAACCGGCCTACTCTGGTTTACAGGCCGCGCCTCGACCGCAGTTCTGGTGACGGTCATTATTGGTATCGCCATAGTCTTCTCGGCGGATTCCATCGTCGGTCTCATTGCGGGTTGACGGCGATGAACGAGCAAACCGAAATTCTAACAAAAAACACGCTGTTCCTCGCGGTGACGCGCCCGGCGCTCTGGGCGGGGATTCCAATTGAAGCGGCGGTGTTACTGTTAATCGCCAGCGCATCGGTATTGATTCAAAGCAACAGCCCGCTCTATGCCGCATTGATCGCGGCTTTTGGCTATTCAATTTCGCGGCTGATCGTGCGGCACGATGTCAATGCGTTTCGCCTACTGTTCCTTTGGGGCCGGACGAAAGCGGGCAACCGAAACCGAGCGTTTTGGGGCGGCAGCAGCTACTCACCGCTGCCGCTTACAGGCTTACGTCGCAAAGGCTTTGGTCGTCATGGGTAAATTGCTCGCCTCCAACAATGCTGTGCCGCTCAAAATAGCGCAACGCGAAGCAACGCCTGAAAAATTCTTACCGTATGCGCGCCATATAAACGAAGAAATGGTGGCGCTCGATTCCGGCGATATCATGTTGACCTTTGAATTGCAGGGACGCGCCTTCGAGACGTCCGA
>JABMNS010000120.1 GCA_013204445.1 Sphingomonadales bacterium | reverse complement strand
TCTCCATATTGGACACCCGAGCACCCGCGCGCCATGCCATGGCGATGCCGTCGCCGGTCGCGCCGCGCGGTGCGGTGGAAAACAGATAGGTCCGCCCGGCTCCGCCGCTGGCCATGATCGTCGCACGCGAGGTCAGCGTCTCGACATGACCGGTTTCATTGTTGAGCGCATAGACGCCCCAGACATTTTTGGCGTCGGTCGGCACCTCCGCATGGCGATCCACGATCAGGTCAATCGCCACCATATGTGGTCGCAGCGTGATATTCGGGTGAGCCGCAGCGGTATTCTGCAGCGCTTCCTGCACCGCCCAGCCGGTTGCGTCATCAACATGGACGATCCGCCGGTGGCTATGTCCGCCTTCTCTCGTGAGATGGAGGACTTCCGCTTCCTTGTTGAAAGGCACGCCCATATCCTCCAGTCGCGCAATCGCAGCCGGTGCATTTTCAACTACAAATTCAACGGTTTCGCGGCGGTTGAGGCCAGCACCGGCGACCATCGTGTCGTTGATATGATTTTCGAACGTGTCGCCCGCGTCGAGCACTGCGGCGATCCCGCCCTGCGCCCAGGCGGTGGAACCGCCGGTCAGTTCACCCTTGGCCAGCACCAGCACCTTGTGGGTGCGGGCCAGGGTGATCGCGGCGCTGAGACCGGCGGCGCCGGAACCGACAATGATGACGTCGTGGGTCAATTGATAAATTCCGTTAGTCCTGAGCTTGTCGAAGGACGGCTTTCCGCTGGCAGGCGTGGTTCGACAGGCGCACCACTAACGGACTTGGGTCCAAGCATCCGACTCACGCCGCTTTGTCGCGGGTAAGGTTGAGAAATACATCCTCGAGATCCGCTTCTTTCGTGGTGACCTCGACGATTGCAAAGCCGCGTTCCTGGATCGCGGCCATCACGCCACCGGCGTTGGTGCGGTCCTTGTTATAGGTGATCGCCACCGTCCGCGGACCGATAATCTCAGCCTTTTCGAACAATGTATTGGTGAAGGAGATGGCATCCTGTGCTTCGCTGATGTCGCGGTCCAGCGTCAGTTCGACCAGCTTTTCGCGAGCCATGTCGACCAGTTCCGGTGTCGGCTTGTTGGCGATCAGCTTGCCGTGATTGATGATCGCGATGCGGTCGCACAGATTTTCCGCTTCTTCGAGATAATGAGTCGTCAGTACGATGGTCACGCCGGCCTTGTTTAGATCCACGACATATTCCCAAAGCTGTTGCCTGAGATCGATGTCGACCCCGGCGGTTGGCTCGTCCAGCACCAGAATCGGCGGCGAATGGACCATTGCCTTGGCCACCAGCAGCCGGCGTTTCATCCCGCCTGACAGGGTCCGTGAATAAGCATCGGCCTTATCTTCTAGATGGACGGCGCGCAGCAGTTCCATTGTCCGGCGTTTCGCTTTGGCGACGCCATAGAGCCCGGCTTGAACCTCCAGCGCCTCAAAGGGGGTGAAGAAAGGATCAAAGATGATCTCCTGCGGTACGATCCCGATCGAGGCTTTGGCGTTGCGCGGGCTGTCATCCGTATCAAAACCCCAGATGCTGGCGCTGCCACCCGTTTTGCGAACCATGCCAGAAAGAATGTTAATCAGCGTTGACTTGCCGGCACCATTGGGACCGAGAAGCCCGAAAATCGAGCCGCGGGGTACGTCGAAACTGACGTCGTCCAGCGCCTGTTTGCCATCGGCATAGGTTTTCGAGAGATTGTTGATCGAGATTGCTGCATTTGTCATGCGCTTCGCATAAACATCTTGTTGTGGACAATCAAAGGCTTTGCTGCATCTGGTTCGATCAAGCCTAAAGGCCAGTTAACCGTTAAACTATGTAACGATTTCTTATGTTTCTTCTAGTTGTTGATGCACGAAATATTTCAGATACCAGAATCAGGCGCGGACAGCTGTGTAATTGGCGACGCTGCTGAGAGCGGCGCTGTGCTCGGCCAACCCGGTCCCGGCGGCGTCAGATTCGTTCGATATCCTAGTTTCCATAAGGCAGCCGGTGGCGCTGACCAAAACCGCTGATCTCATATGCGGTGATTTTGTTACAGGCACCGCCGACAGCATTTTTCGCCTCAACCGCGGCGGCGGCGCCAATATGCGGTTGCGGTCCCTGACCCTGCAAGCGGACAATTTGATCTCGCTAAATTTCCCCGGCCTTTTCCGTATTGCCTCCGCAAATGTGATAACGCTGCGCATTGGCGGAACTCTGGATGTGCAGGCCAACCAGCAGGCGGGCGTCTATCAGGGCAGTTTTCCGATCACGTTGAACTATTACTGATATTTGCGGGATTGCGCGGCGCACGATCCATTGCTAATCGATCTTGCATGATTGACGCTCCGGAAATTGTTAGAACAGCAAAGAAGCGCAACGCCTGCGATGGCGCTACGGATATTCCGGGCGGCGCAGCGTTAGGCCATCCGCGCGTATGGCTTGAGATTGACGAAAAAGGCTATGTCGACTGCGGCTATTGTGACCGGCGATTCGTTCTGGTCGGCGGTCCCGCCGACGTCGCGCCAGCGCAGCCCCAAGAATAATCTGACATAGGGGGGTGCAAGGCCCCCGATTCGTTTCTATATGCATCAGATGATAGAAAATCTTGACCCCCGCTCGTTTCTGTATCGTCCCGATGGCCTCGACCCGGAACGCGCCAAAGCGCTTGTTGCCGACAGTCTGTCCGCTTGCGATGATGGCGAACTATATCTGCAATATAGCGCGGTGGAGAGTTTCGGCTTTGACGATGGCCGCCTAAAAACCGCTGATTACAGTACCGACAGCGGCTTTGGCTTGCGCGGTGTATCGGGTGAGATGACCGGCTTTTCATTCAGCAACGAAACAAGCGAGGCGGCGATCCGGCGCGCCGCCCAAACCCTGAAATTGCTCGACCCGGCCAAGGGTGAAAAAGCCTCCCCACCGCGCGGCAGCAACCGGCATCTTTATGGCGAAGTCAATCCGCTGGAAGCGATTCCCTTCGCGAAGAAGGTGGCTTTGTGCCAGCAAATTGACGCAGCAGCCCGCGCGCGCGATCCCCGCGTTGCTCAGGTTTCTGTCGGTCTGTCCGGCAGTTGGAGCGTTGTTGAAATCGTCCGTCCCGATGGTTTTGTCGCGACCGATGTGCGCCCGCTAGTGCGGCTCAACGTGTCGATTGTCGCCGAACAAAATGGCCGCCGCGAAAGCGGCAGTTTCGGCATGGGCGGGCGTTATCTCTATGACGAGCTGTTCGAAGAGGCGCGCTGGAACCGGGCGGTTGATGAAGCATTGGCGCAGGCTCTGGTCAATCTTGAGAGCGTGGATGCACCTGCTGGCGAACAGACCGTTCTGCTCGGCCCCGGCTGGCCCGGTATCATATTG
>JABMNS010000119.1 GCA_013204445.1 Sphingomonadales bacterium | reverse complement strand
CGCACCGATCCGATCATCCGGATGATGGTGCTGGCCCTCGCCTTCTACGGCATGAGCACCTTCGAAGGTCCGATGATGTCGATAAAGTCGGTCAACAGCCTGTCGCATTATACCGACTGGACCATCGGCCATGTCCACAGTGGCGCGCTCGGCTGGAACGGCATGATCACCTTTGCCGCACTCTACTTCATGGTGCCGCGCCTCTGGGGTCGCCCGAGTCTCTATAGCCTGCGGATGGTGAACTGGCATTTCTGGCTCGCGACCATCGGCATCGTTCTCTACATCGCTTCGATGTGGGTCGCCGGTATCATGCAGGGCCTGATGTGGCGCGAATATGGCGACGATGGTTATCTCGTCTACGCGTTCAGTGAGGTCGTCTCGGCGATGTTCCCAATGTATCTGATCCGCGCAGCCGGAGGCCTGCTCTATCTCGCTGGTGCGGTGGTGATGGTCTATAATGTCTGAATGACGATTGCCGGCAAGCTCCGGGATGAGAAATCAATGACCGAAACACCTCATGACGAGGCCGCTGACAAGCCGCTGGTCGCGGTTCCGGCAGAGTGAGGGAGATAAAATCATGACCACATTCACGCAAAAACATAAGAAGATTGAACGCAATATCACCCTTCTAGCGGTACTCGGACTGGTCACCGTGACGATTGGCGGGATCGTCGAGATCG
This sequence comes from Sphingomonadales bacterium, assembly GCA_013204445.1. GTDB lineage: Bacteria > Pseudomonadota > Alphaproteobacteria > Sphingomonadales > Sphingomonadaceae > Parasphingorhabdus. The sequence continues at coordinate 8,734 of JABMNS010000119.1, read as the reverse complement.
CACCGCTTTTCTGGATCGACAATACCGTGGAAAAAGTCGAGGGCGTGCGGCCTTATACCCCGCTGGAGCTGGCCGGACGCAATATCTATGTCCGTGAGGGCTGCTACGTCTGCCACAGCCAGATGATCCGCCCGTTCCGCGACGAAGTGGAACGCTATGGCCATTACAGCCTGGCAGCGGAATCAATGTATGATCATCCGTTCCAATGGGGCTCCAAGCGCACCGGGCCGGATCTGGCCCGGGTCGGAGGGCGCTATTCGGATGGATGGCATGTCCAGCATCTGACGGATCCGCGCGCCGTTGTGCCGGAATCGATCATGCCACCTTATGCCTTTTTGGCCAAAAAGGAACTGAACCCGGGCGACATGGGCGACCATCTGCGCGCCCTGAAGCGGGTTGGTGTTCCCTATACCGAGGAAGCGATTGAAAAAGCCAATGAGGACCTGCTGACCCAGGTCGATCCGATGGCCAGTTCAACCGAACTGGAGAAGCGCTATCCCAAGGTTCAGGTCCGCGACTTTGATGGCAATCCTGACAAGCTCAGTGAAATGGACGCTCTGATCGCCTATTTGCAGATGATCGGCACATTGGTCGATTTCGAGGCGGGTGAAGCTCAGGAGCTGCCTCGATGAGCTATGATATGTTGCGCCATTTCGCTGATAGCTGGGGCCTGTTGTTCATGACGATAGTTTTTCTGACATTGATCGGATGGACTTTGCGCCCCGGCGCCGGACGCAATCACGAAGAAGCAGCCCATATGATTTTTGACGAGGACAAAAACGATGTCTGAGAAAAAACGCGTTGATGAACCGACCGGCACCGAAACCGTCGGCCATGAATGGGATGGTATCGAGGAACTCGACACGCCGATGCCGCGCTGGTGGGTATTGACCTTTTACGCCACCATCATCTGGGCGATCGGCTACGTCATTCTTTACCCGGCGATCCCGATGCTGAATTCCGCTAGCGAAGGGCTGCTCGGCTGGAGCAGCCGCATCGATTTCCAACGGATAGGAAGCCATCAACCGCGCATCCCAATAACCATAGTCCAGCGCCGTTACGCTGAAATGCCAGGGCACACCGTCCTTGTCTCCATCAAAAATACCTTGATAGGCGACAATATCAGGGCGTCCCGCGACGAAATAGTCCCCTTCCGAAAGATTTGCATAACTGGAATAGTGAGAGAGCATGTCGGGTTTTACGATCTTGTAATGATCTTCAGCATTCAACTCTACCAGATGGACAATCGCGATTTTGATTTCGATTTCATGATCCTGGTAATCGCGCAGATAGCCAATCTCGAAATTATTGCCGGAAAAATCGGTTGTCATTTCACATTGGCGACGGAACCCGGCGATGGTTGCGGAAAATATGAAACCGCTATCCTTGTGAATGATCGCCCCCGGTTCTTTATAGGGCGCGAACGGGTCAAACAGCGGCGCCGAGCCAATAACGCATTCCGCTGTGGCAGGACTGCTGGCCAGAGTCAGCGCCAGTGCTGCAACCGATGCATATCCGATCAGTTTCATTTTCGTCAGCATATGTCTTCCTCATAGGGCAGGAATTTGTAACTATACGTGACAACTGATGACACGAAACGGCAACTCGCTACCATCCGCTTCTGTAATTGTCAGATATTCTCCAACTTTCAGCGGATGATCTTTGAGCCGAAAAATGATTTCATCATCATCTTCACCGATTTTATAGGAAAAGGCCCATCCATTGGGCGAGGCAATCACAACCCCGGTCTGATCGGCTTCCTTTGGCCAGAACCGGCGCACAACAGGCCGTTTTTCAGCTTGCTTCAGTGCCTCCGGTTCAATGAATCCTTCGTCGTTCAAGGGAACGCGAAAGACATATGCATGGGCTGATGAGCCATTTGGATGGTCAGCGGTTCGGGCCAGTTCAAGGCGGATTGTTTTCCAAGTCATGCGTTGTATTTGGACGAGTGGAATGGTCCGCGCGATACGCAATATTGCGTAGACCGTGCAATTATTAAAACGGGACGCCCATGGATATGGGCGTCATGAGCGGAATGAATAGAGAGTATTTTCACAGCTTTTGCTTCGTCCTTTCGATCCCACGTCCTCACCCACAGCAACAGACCGCCTTTTTCCAACTTATCGGCCCCGTTTCAAACATCATAGACAAGATCATTCCCAACAAGAAAGCGCGCGATCGGTCCAAGCTGGATTTGCCAAAATTGGAAGACAGTCAGGAGTTGGAAGAAGTTCGCGTGCAGATGTCGGCCATATTGGCGGAGGCGCAATCGGTTGATCCCTGGACGAGTCGGGCGCGCGCCAATTTTTTCTATGTCATGTACCTTCTGTAACTCTGGCCTATCCCTATGGGCCTGATCGATGTATTCCGTTCAGATGCGGCGCGCGACATTACCGCTGGATTGAACGCATATCTCGCCGGCATCCTCGAGCCCCTCTATGCGCTCTTCGGCGCGGGATATTTGGGCTATAACGAAGCGCGGCAGAGGGGAAAGATTCACGGCCTGGAGAGATAACAACCCAATAAGCCGGAATTTGGGACGCCTCTTCGTATCTCGTAACGATGATATTTGGGCAATTATCGACAGAATCCTGCGATATTAATGCAATATTTACGAAATGGGCTTGCCTTGCTCACCCGTTTGCGAATAAAGGTGCAGGTCTAGTTCATCCAAAGGGGATATTTTAATGAAAACCGAAACCAACTTCCGCAAAATGCTCGCTGTAGCTGGCGGCCTTGCACTTGCTGTTCCTGCTCTTTCCGCATGTGCGGAACAAGCTGAAGATGCAGCAGTTGTTGCTGATTGTGCAGCTGAAGAAGCTACATGTGCTGCTGATTGCGCTGCTTGTGCTGCCGACTGTGCTGCTTGTGCCGCTGGTTGTGCTGCTGATGATGCCGCATGTGCTGCTGGTTGTGCCGCTGAAGAAGCAGTAACCGAATAAGCTCAGCTTATTTCGCATTGGAAAATGCATTAGAAAGGCTGTTTGAGCTTACGAGCCAGATAGCTAGAGAGGGCGTCTCGCTAGTACCCAGAGTGGTACCGGCAGACGCCCCTTTCGTTCAATATCAGCATTACCCCAAAGGGGATTGCATCGCGCCTGGAAACAAGTCGCGCTGGTTTTACCATGCGCATAAGCCGGAAGAGCGCGAAGAAGGCGAACATGGCCATTTTCACATGTTCCTGCCGCTTGACATGTTTGATGATGTCGAACCTTATTATCACCCCCCCGCCAAATTACCCAATGGCAAGAAGACGCAAGGAGTCGTCCATTTTGGAGCGTTGAGCTTCGGTCTCGATGGCATGCCGATCAGATGGTTCACCACCAACTATTGGGTCACTTATGAATATATGATGCCGGCAGAAGCAATCGCTTCCAAGCTGCGCAACTATGACATGACCGATGCGCCGGGTGATCCGCTGGTCAACGACTGGCTAACCGCGGCGGTCCGGTACTTTCACGATCCGATCATCGAAATGGTCCGCAAGCGTGATAGCCTCCTGATGGAGAAAAAACGGGAACTAGGATCCGCCGTCTTCGAGATCAAGAAAGTCGAGATTCTTTCCCGCCAGCCGTTTGATCTCTAGTGTCAGGAGCTAGTGATCATATCCCGGATTGGTGCGCTGCAATTTCCGCATCAGGCCCGGCCAGATCAAATTATCGCCCAGCCCTTTCTGAAACGCGGCAGAAGCCTGCTGGTGCACGCGATGCGCCATTTCGGCGCTCTCTTCATGGAGATGCTCTTCCCCACCTACCGATTGCGCCAATATCTGTGTCTTGCAGGCATTTTCGAGGATATACATGCGCAGAAAGGCAATCGCACAATTCTCTCCGACGGTTAAAGTACCGTGGTTGCGCAAGATTAACAGGTTCTTCTCACCGAGATCATTGATCAACCGGTCCCGCTCGTCCAGATCGAGCGCTATGCCTTCATAATCATGATAGGCGAGGTCATCATTGATCTGCAGCGAAAATTGGGTGTAGCGTCTAAGCCCGGCCTTCTGGACGGACACAGCGATGCCATAAGGCGTATGGACATGGATTACGCATCCTGCATCCTCGCGAGCACTGTGAACAGCACTATGGATAGTGAAGCCGGCAGGATTTGTGAAATATGGTGTTTCCTGCTTGATATTACCATTGAGGTCGATCTTCACCAATGCGGATGCGGTCATTTCTTCGAACAGCACACCATAGGGATTGATCAGAAACCGCTCCTCACCGTCTTCATCAGGCAAACGAGCAGAAATATGGGTGAATACCAAATCGGTCCAGGCGTGCATCGCGCAGAGCCGATACGTCGCCGCCAAATCACAGCGCAACTGCCACTCTACATCGGAGACTATGCCTTGCAGACTTTCTATATCATGCGGGTCGGGGATCGAAAATCCTGGGCCAACGCCCATTGCGGATTCATGGTTTTGGATTGCTGTTGCCATGATCAGTTCCTTTGCTTTAAAATGCGCCGTAAATGCGAATTGGCATGCATTGCTACCTTTCGCAACTAAACTATCTTTTGCGCTCAGGAGTCAAGCATCCCGGCGATAGCTTCATCAATCAGCTATAGCACCAGCCACGAGCTTAAAATGACGATCAGGTCGCGCCGCTGCGTGCGCATGGATCCCATTTGGCCGGTCACTGAGATTGCTTCCCGTTGGATCAACTCGCCAAGTCGTATTGCCTGTCAGAATCTTCGGCAATTTCGTTGCATCCCTCTATTTTTGCATCGAGAAGAAAAATGTCCGCCGGCTTGAGCCAGTCATCACAAACTCCCATTCCCGCCGATATCTAGCAATAACCCATATCGAAAAATACCTTCGTATTGGTTTGCTCCATTTCTCTTTGCGTTTCTTCCTTCGCACGCAGTGCTTTAGCTTCGGTGGTGGATGTGAGGAGGACGGAAAATTGCGTTCCTTCCAGGCGACCGACACAATCCATCCGCCAAAGGCGGCTGACCAGAGGCTGCAGGATTGACCTCAGCAGCGCGTTGCCGGAGGGACGACCGAAACGATCGCGGACCATTTTATACACGTCCACATCAGAAACCACGAGTGTGCTTTTTATCCCTTACCGGTCATATAAAAGCCATTGCCTTTTGCACTTCCTCAGAAAATACGCTCCGAGTCAGAGCACCGATCAGATGGTCAATTTTCGCTTGTTGGCGGAATTCCAGTTCATAAATGACCAGTGTCTCCAGCTGTTCCATCCTTTCGACTTTGTCGTTGCTATGCTGTCTCGGGATAATATCGGCCGCACATAGCGTTCCAATATCATGTCCATCAGGCGTGGTCAGCGGCACACCGATATAGCTCCGGTAATAGCGGGCTGCTGATGACAACAGGGCTTTTCCGGAAACTCACGTCTTGCAAGGCATCTTCGATTATCATCGGTCCATTTCAACTGATGGTATAGTTACAAAAGCAGAGATATCGCGGCACCTCCGATGTGGTCAGGCCAATTTTCGATTTGAACCATAGCCGATCTCCATCCATGAATGAAATCCCGACACTTGGGATACCGAGAGCCAATTTTACCGCCTTGTTGATATGGTCGAAACTATCTTCCTCAGCAGTGTCCAGAACAGCCCTTTCGGATAAGTATTTTGATCGCGTCACCGACTTGCCCGGGGTTTCGGCAATGTCTTTTTATAGGCAAGCCCATAGCCAATCAACGGCAAGCTTGCGTTTTGGCCTACCCGCGACCCTCCGTTCAACTATTCAGCGCGTCAAAAACAGCTTCTGTCCATTCCTTCCTGCAGATCAGTAGGTCGGGCATATAGGTGTCCTTCTGATTATAAATCAGCGGTGAACCGTCGATGCGCGAACAGTGCAGGCCATAAGCCGACGCGACTGCCACCGGCGCACAGCTATCCCATTCAAACTGCCCGCCTGAATGGAGGTATATTTCGGCTTCTCCGCGCACCACGGCCATGGCCTTGGCACCGGCAGAACCCATTGGCAGCAATTCGCCTCCCAGTCGCTCTGCTGCGGATAGCGCTTCGACTGCCGGGCGTGTGCGACTGACAACTAAGCGCGGCGGGCCATCATGAGCGGGCAGTTCGCCAACCTTATCGCTTCGCAGCACAATGCCGCCAGCAAGCCCCGGTAACGCGACAGCGCCGATAGCGGCAACGCCATCAATTGCCAGAGCGACATGTACCGCCCAATCCGATCGCCCTTCCCCATATTCTCGCGTGCCGTCGACCGGATCAATGATCCAGACACGCGCCTTATTCAGCCGCTCTTCGGTGTCCGTGCTCTCTTCAGAAAGCAGGCCGTCCTCGGGCCGCTGGTGACGCAAGCCATGGATCAGAAACTCGTTGGCAGTCTGGTCCCCGACTTTACCGAGTGATTTGCCCTCGAACGTTCCGCTGTCGCGTACCTCGAGAAGAATGCGCCCGGCAGTTTGTGCGAGATGGGCAGCGAGATCGGCGTCGGTCATAATATCACTCATTTCAGCGGCATGATCTGACGGACAATATATTCGGCAGCTTCTGCAGGTGTCATCTCCACCGTATTAACCCGGATTTCCGGATTCTCCGGAGACTCATAAGGGCTGTCGATACCGGTGAAGTTCTTCAACTTACCGCTGCGGGCTTTCTTGTAGAGACCTTTTACATCGCGCGCTTCGGCAACTGCTAGCGGCGTATCAACAAAAATCTCGATAAACTCTGCACCGGGCAACATTTCACGCACCATTTTCCGTTCGGCGCGGAATGGACTGATAAAGGCAGTCAGCACGATCAGCCCGGCATCGGTCATCAATTTGGCTACTTCGCCTACGCGACGGATATTCTCGATCCGGTCCGCCTCGGTGAAGCCAAGATCCTTGTTGAGTCCATGTCGTACATTGTCTCCATCGAGCAGAAACGTATGGCGATTCATCAGATTGAGGCTTTTCTCCACCTCGTTCGCTATCGTAGATTTTCCCGAGCCTGAGAGACCGGTGAACCAAAGCACGCGCGGCGTCTGGTTTTTGAGCAATGCATGTTCTTCCCGCGATATTGTAGTCGGCTGCCAATGGACATTGTCGGCCCGTCGAAGGCTGAAATGCAGCATGCCGGCGGCGACCGTCGCATTGGTAATCTTGTCGACCAGAATAAACCCACCAAGTTCTGAGCTGTCGGTGTAGGATTCGAACACGATCGGCTTGTCAGTATGGACTTCAGCGACACCGATGGCGTTCAGTTCCAAGGTCTTGGCCGCAAGATGCTCCATCGTGTTGACGTTGATTTCAAATTTCGGCTCTTGCACCGATGCGCTGACAGTTTGGGTAGCCAGTTTGAGCCAATAGCCGCGACCAGGCTTGAGTGCTTCCTCACTCATCCAGACGATGGTGGATTCGAACTGATCGGAAACTTCGGGTGGGTCTCCGGCAGCTGCGATTACATCGCCGCGCGAGCAATCGACTTCGTCTACAAGAGTGATCGTGACCGACTGCCCAGCCACCGCTTCGTCCAGCGTGCCATCGAGAGTTACGATGCTTTTGACGGTGCTATTCTTGCCTGACGGCACGATGCGGATCGGATCCCCGGGCTTGATGGTGCCGCCCGAGACAAGACCAGAAAAGCCGCGAAAATCGAGATTGGGTCGATTGACCCATTGCACTGGCATGCGGAATGATTTTTCCTGCGCTGCAGTAGCTGCAATCTCGATATTCTCTAGATGAGCGATCAGCGCAGGGCCAGCATACCAAGGCGTGTTTGACGATGGCGCCTCGGTGATATTGTCACCCTTAAAGCCCGAGACCGGGATAGCAGTGAAACTGGATATGCCAATTTCAGCCGCGAATTTACCATATTCCGTGACGATCGCGTCAAAGATTTCCTGACTGAAATCAACCAGATCCATTTTGTTCACCGCCAGAATCAGATTCTTGATGCCAAGCAGGTGAGCCAGATAGGAATGACGCCGAGTCTGGACCAATATCCCCTTGCGTGCATCAACCAGAATGACGGCGGCGTCGGCGGTCGATGCACCAGTGACCATGTTGCGGGTATATTGTTCGTGGCCCGGCGTATCGGCGACGATGAACTTGCGCTTCTCGGTAGCGAAAAAGCGATAGGCAACATCGATCGTTATACCCTGCTCGCGTTCGGCAGCGAGGCCATCGACCAGAAGGGCGAAATCTATCTCCTGCCCTTGTGTGCCTGACTTCTTGCTGTCGGCTTCCAGCGCAGCCAGCTGATCTTCAAAAATCATCTTGCTATCGTACAGCAGTCGACCAATCAGCGTACTCTTGCCATCATCCACGCTTCCGCAGGTAATGAAACGAAGCAGTTCCTTGCTTTGGTGCTGGGCAAGATAGGCGTCAATATCGTCGGCAATGAGCGCTTCTGTCTTGTAGATCGGTTCTTTTCCGGAATGTTCATTCATCAGAAATAACCCTCCTGCTTCTTCTTCTCCATGCCGGCACCGCCTTCATCCTTGTCAATCACGCGGCCCTGTCTCTCGCTCGTGGTGGTCAGTAGCATTTCCTGGATGACTTCCGAAAGGGTCGATGCAGTGCTCTCCACAGCGCCGGTCAGCGGGGAACAACCCAATGTACGAAAGCGGACGGAGCGAATCGTAATTTCAGGCTTGTGGCCCATGACCTTTTTGAGTCGATCCAGATCATCAGCCATGAACAGTCCGCCTTCATAAATATAGGTCGGGCGAGGTGCAGCGAAGTAAAGCGGCACGATTTCGATATTTTCAGCCATGATATACTGCCAGATATCAAGCTCGGTCCAATTG
>JABMNS010000118.1 GCA_013204445.1 Sphingomonadales bacterium | reverse complement strand
CCGTTTTCCGGTCGACAGCAGAAGGTGAAACCGGCCACGCCCATGGTCATCTCGAATTTCTCGAAGAAGTTGGCGATCCGGCAACCGGCGAACCAATCGGACCCACTTCTGACAATCTGAAATCGGCAATCGCGGGCGAAACCCACGAATATACCGATATGTATCCGGGCATGGCGAAATCAGCCCGCGAAGAAGGCTTTGACGAAATTGCCGACTGGTTCGAAACGCTTGCAAAAGCGGAAAAGAGCCACGCTGGCAAATTCCAGAAAACTCTGGAATCGATGGATGCTTAACTAGGTTCATCCAACGGATTGTGTCGTCGCCACCTCCCTCCTCCCAAAAGGCGGCGACACGACCCGTTCACTTATAGTTTCCGCCCCCGGGGTGACATGGAGCATAGCATGATTGAAGGCAGTTTGGGCGCGCCGACGCGGCATCCGATAGCTTGGCAGGAAGAATCCTACTATGATGAGGAAGCCCTGGATCATGAGCTGCGCCGCGTCTTTGACATTTGCCATGGCTGCCGCCGTTGCTTCAATCTGTGCGACAGCTTTCCGCAACTGTTCGACATGATCGACGAAAGTCCCAATGAGGAAGTCGAGGACCTGAGCGCTGGCGATATCAAGAATGTCGTCGATGCCTGCACGTTGTGCGACATGTGCTTCATGGTCAAATGCCCCTATGTGCCGCCGCATGAATTTGATCTGGATTTCCCGCACCTGATGCTGCGGCACCGGGCGGTCGAGAACCGCAAGGGTAAAACCGGATTTGTCGACAAGCAGCTTGCCGAAATGGATCGCAATGCGGCGCTGGCGGGCACTATCTCCGGCCTCACCAATTGGGCGACAAAGCAGGAAAACGTTCTGACCCGCGGCTTGTTGCAGAGCGTCGCCGGTATCGACAAACGGGCCCATCTGCCAAAATTTGAAGATGTGCCGCTGACCCACAAACATGTCGGGCACGGCCCGGTTGCCAATTCCGCGGCACCGGCATTTGGCCGCAAGGCAGCGATCTATGCAACCTGTTACGGCAATTTCAACGACCAGACGGCGGGCAAGGCAGCACTTGATGTCCTCTCCCACAATGGCGTCCAGACTCGCGTCGAATATCCTGGCTGCTGTGGCATGCCGAAGCTGGAAAATGGCGATCTGCCAGCGGTTGCATCATCAGCCGAGCAAGTCGCCGCCTATTTCGAGCCGATCATCGACGAAGGCTATGACATTGTCGCGTTGACACCCAGCTGTGCGCTGATGATGAAATTCGAATGGCCATTGATCCTGCCCGACAATGCTTTGGTGAAAAAACTGGCCAAGGCCACGCGGGATCTCAGCGAATATGTCGTCGAGATTGCCAAGGACAAGGGTCTGGTCGAGATCAAGCCGATGAATGCCAAGATCGGCATCCACTTTTCTTGTCATAGCCGCGCCCAGAATATGGGGCCAAAGGCGATGGAAATGCTGAAGCTGATCCCGGAAGCAACGCCGACGATCACCGAACGCTGTTCTGGCCATGGCGGAAAATGGGGGATTTTTAAAGAAAATTTCGACAAGGCAGTCAAGGTCGGTCGCCCGGCCGCCCGCGCGGTCGCGAAAGGCGATCCCGACTATATGGTCAGCGAATGCCCGTTGGCCGGACCGCATCTCAAGCAGATCATGGAAAGCGGTGGTCAGGCAGACGTGCCCGAGCGGATCGGACATCCGATCGAACTGCTTGCCAAGGCGTACGGATTTTGATGAAAAAGCATATTTAGACGGCTTGTCTCGCCGGAAGTACGAACCATATTTTGAGGATCAACAATGCCCCGCGATACCCATGAAATCACCAGAGATGATATTATCTCGCTTCAGGACTATGAGTCGATCCGCACGGAAAAGCGGCAGGAATCTATCCTGCGGAAGAAGTTCCGGCGAATTGCGATCGGACCCTATGCGACAATCCAGTTTGAAAGCTGGGCCAGCATGTGGCTGCAAATTCAGGAAATGCTCCGAATCGAAAAAGGCGGCGACGAGCAGTTGGCCGATGAACTGTCCGCCTATAATCCGATGGTTCCGAACGGATCGGAATTTACCGGTACCTTGATGTTTGAAATTGACGAGGAAGAACGCCGCACGGCTTTCCTGAAGACGCTAGGCGGCGTTGACCATCACATCCACCTAGTTATCGGCGATCACAAAGTAACGGCGGAGCCGGAGCAGGATATCGACCGCACCCGTGCCGATGGCAAGGCGAGTGCGGTGCAATTTGTGCATTTCTCGCTGACCAGTGAGCAGGCCATGATCTGGAAGAGCATGGAAGGGCAGGCGATGGTTCAGATTGACCATCCTAACTATGGCCATGACGCGATCATTAGCGATGAATGCCGCCGCGATATGGCCCGGGACCTCGACTAATCGTCTTCGGGGTCCGGAGGGTTGTTGGTTTTGAATATAATCGGATTGTCGATACTGCCCAATTTACCCGATCCAGGTGCGTTTGCAGAGCGCGCGTTTCTCCTGCTGGTGGTACCGGTGTTGTTCGATCCGCTATTTTCTGACTGTTCCTGACGATCAGAAGGCTTGTCTTCGTTCTGGGGCTTATCATCAATCTCGCTGTCTGGATCGGTCATCGGTTCGCCGAAGGTAAAGTTCTCGCCGCCTTCCTCCTCGTTCTCGTCATCACCCCAGCCGTCATCCGATGCTTGGACAGTAGGCTTGACCGTTTTCTGCACTTGTTCCTTGAGCCGTTCCGCATTGGCCGGTTCGTCCGATGGAGAGACAAAATAGATCAGCGCTCCGGTGGCAACGACAAACAGGATAGATTCTTTGAGCATAGAGGAGTACCAATTTGTTTGAAATTTCGAGCGCTAAATAGACTGATGCGGTTATGAAATATTCACCCACCTGAATCGGGCCAGGGACCGATGGTTCGCCGATAATATAAGATTGCCGGTGCATTGGTCACGCCGCATGTTGTAAGTCATGTCAATCGGACTTGAATTTTTGTAAATAAATTTACATAACCGCCGCATGACCAATCAGAAACTTTTTGCCGGTGCGGCGATCAAACGGCTTCGCCGCAGCGCCGCCATGACTCAAGTCGCTCTGGCCGAGGCGCTTGATATTTCGCCCAGCTATCTCAATCTTATCGAACGGAACCAGCGGCCGCTGAGCGCCCGTTTGATGTTGCTGCTGGCGGAAAGGTTCGACTTTGATCCGAGGCAATTGATCGCTGCAGAACCCGGTGGCGGGATTGATGCCATCCGGCAGCGACTGGCCAACCCAATGTTTGAAGACCTGTCCATCGATCGCTCGGAACTGGAAGAATGGCTGATCGCGTCGCCCAATACGGCGGAAGCTTTTGTACGCCTTTTTGACAATCGCAAGACTGGCGGTGAAACCGGGGAAAGCAATGCGCTCGATCCGATTCAGGCGGTTCGCCGCGAAATCGAGCGCTGGCGCAACCATTTTGCCGATCTCGATTCCATGGCCGAGAAACTTGCCGATGAATTGCGCCTTGGTGCCGGCGACCTCTATGGTGCGATAACGGAGAGGCTCCGGGTCAAACACCAGTTGATGATCCGAATTTTACCGGAAACTGTGCTGTCCGACAAGCTGCGCCGTCTCGATCTCCATGCTCGGCAGCTACAGCTATCGGAAATGCTTGATCCGGCTTCTCGTACGTTTCAGGCGGCGCTGCTGCTTGGTCAGATCGAGGCGAAGGGAGAAATTGATGCGCTGGCATCGGGAGGGAATTTTACCGATCGCTCCGCGGAAAAATTGTTCCGCCGCCATTTGTCCGGCTATTTTGCAGCCGCATTGATGATGCCATATGAACGGTTTCTGAAAGCGTGCGAGCAAAGCGGCTATCGTATCCAGCTACTCCAGCGTCGTTTCGGCGCCGGATTTGAGCAAGTTGCCCATCGACTGACCACTTTGCAGCGCGTGGGATCGCGGGGCCTGCCGTTTTTCATGGTTCGAATCGATCGCTCCGGCATGATCTCCAAGCGCTATGCCGGGGCCAGCAATGCCCCGCTGGTGGAAAGCGCCCATCGCTGCCCGCTTTGGGATATCCACCGCGTTTTCGAGCAGCCGGCGGAAATCCGGTCTCAGTTGGTGGCTCTGGAAGATGGTTCGATATGGTTCACCCTGTCTCGTGCGGTGCAGGGTATCGGCTCCGGTGCGGGTGGATATACACCGGCCTTTGCTATCGGTTTGGGCGTTTCCGCAGATGTTGCTTCGACGCTGCATTATGCACGCGGCAAAGATCTGAGTATCGAGCATGCGGATGCCATCGGATTAGGCTGTTCGGCCTGCACCCGGCCCCAATGTTCGCAGCGGTCAGCGCCACCACGCAGCCGGGCCCTAAAATTTGACGAACGGGATCGCGGATTGACGCCATTTGATTTTGTCAACGACTAGGGTCAGGATCTGGAGTGGTGCTTGAATCGGCTGGGCCGCGGAGGGTCAGACTGTCGGCATATTGAACAACTTTGACGAAATCGTGCGATTTCGCACAAATTGATTTGTAAAATTTACCGACAGATAACCAATTTTCCTTATGGGCGATACGGACCGAGGAAAGACCGCGTGCGATATGATCCGATTGTTCAAACATTATATTCCTTATCCAGTTATTTTTCTGGGTTTGATTGATTTTCTGCTGTTGCTGATGGCGGGGGAAGCTGGCTGGATATTGCGCGCGCTCCAGATCGACATGGCGGTCGGGTCGATTTTTGACCGGCTGGCACCGATTATCAGTTTTGCCTTTTCCCTCCAACTGGCGCTGATCGCGGTGGGCGTTTACAGTCCCGAAGCCTTGCAATCTCTGCGTTTTGCCGCCGCCCGCATCATGGTTGCGATTTCTCTGGGGGTAATTCTTCTGGCGTTGCTCGCATTCGCGATGCCCGGCATCACGCTCTGGCGCTCGAATTCGCTCTACGCCGTGGGATTGGCAATCCTGTTCTTGATGATAATCCGCATTTTTCTCGGAGCCATGCTCGACAGCGATATTTTCAAGCGCCGGCTGCTGATTCTCGGTGCCGGCCCGCGCGCCGGGAGTATCGCCGCGCTGGAAAAACAACAGGAAAGCGGATTCATCATCGCCGGCTATGTCGAGATGAATGAGGGCCCGAGCCTGGTCGACACCGCGATACGGCGTCAGGATATCACCAATTTGCCGCAGCATGTGATTGATCTGGAGGTCAGCGAGGTGGTGCTGGCTCTCGAAGAGCGGCGCAATTCTCTTCCGGTTGCCGATCTGCTGACGATCAAGACGACCGGCGTCCATGTCAACGACTTGTCGAGCTTTCTGGAACGCGAAACCGGTCGCGTCGATCTCGATAGCGTGAATCCGAGCTGGTTCATTTTCTCGGACAGATTTTCCTCGGGGCGGCGGCTGTCCTCCACATTTAAACGAGGCTTCGACATATTTCTGAGTTTCCTGTTGCTCGCGCTTACTGGACCGGTGATTTTGCTCTTTGCACTGCTGATCAGACTGGAAATCCATGGCGGTTCCTTTTTCAAGCAGGAACGAGTCGGTCTTTACGGTCAGAAATTCAAAATCCTCAAACTTCGTTCCATGTGTGCTGACGCCGAGGCTGGAGGCAAGGCGATCTGGGCTACCGAGAATGATCCGCGGATCACCCGTGTCGGCCGATTCATTCGCAAGGTCCGCATCGACGAACTGCCCCAGACCTGGAGCGTATTGAAAGGCGAAATGAGTTTCGTCAGGCCTCGTTCCGAACGACCAGAATTTGTCGACGATCTGCAAACCAAAATGCCTTTTTATTCCGAGAGACATATCGTCAAGCCGGGCATCACCGGCTGGGCACAGATCAATTATCCCTATGGGGCGTCGATCGAAGACTCCCGGCACAAGCTTGAATATGATCTTTATTATGCCAAAAACTATACCCCGTTCTTGGATCTGCTGATCATCTTACAGACCATTCGCGTGGTATTGTGGTCAGAGGGAGCGCGCTGAGATGGCGACGATTCTCGATTATATCAGCCTATTCGGGCATGGCATCGCTGCGGCCCTGTTTGGCGCTCTGGCCATCTGGCAATTCCAGCGCACGGTCGATCGCAATGGTAAGCATTTATGGCTGATCATTGCGATCGCGCTGACCAGTTTTTGGGCGCTTTCGATTGCGGTCGAGGGCTATTTGTCGCCGATTTCCCGATTTGCGGAAACGTTGCGGAATTTTGGTTGGCTGGCCTTCATGTTCATCCTGCTGCGGTCCGGGGAAGTGCGCGTTGAACCGAAAATGGCCAAGACCGTCTATGCCGCACTGATCTGTGTTCTAGCTGGCCAGATGTTGGTGGATTCTCTGATTCCTACTTTTGTAGGAAACCCACGGCTCGAAGCGGTCACCCTATATACTTCGCTGGTGATGCGGATGATCTTTGCCGCGGGTGCGCTGGTGCTGGTCCACAATCTCTATTCGATTACCGCGCAGGAAACCCGTTGGGGGATCCGGCTACCTATGGCCTCGTTGGCCGCGATCTGGACCTTTGACCTCAATCTGTTCACGATCACCTATCTGACCGAGCAACCCGCGGCGGAACTGCATGCCATGCGCGGCCCGATGATGGCGGTGATTGCACCGATTTTGGCCCTAGCATCGATACGCAACACCGAATGGAATCTGAAGCTTTCGCGCAGCGTAGCTTTTCGTTCGCTATCGCTTGTGGTGATCGGCGGCTATCTGCTGATGATGGTCGTGATTGGGACGGCGCTGCAAATCATTGGCGGTGACTATGCGCGTCTCGCCCAGATCAGCTTTCTATTCGGCGCGAGCATTGGAGCCTTATTGCTGCTGCCGTCGGGCCGGTTCCGCGCTTGGTTGAAGGTAAAGCTGTCCAAGAATTTTTTCCAGCACCGCTATGATTATCGGTCGGAATGGATCCGCT
>JABMNS010000002.1 GCA_013204445.1 Sphingomonadales bacterium | reverse complement strand
GGGTATCACAGCGCGCTATTATGACCCGATGATCGGGTCGGACATCGCCAGCCTGTTCGGTCCCAAGACGAAGGCGGTTTGGATGGAAAGCCCGGGCAGTCTGACCTTCGAGATTCAGGATGTGCCTGCGATCTGCAGCGCAGCTCGTGCCGCAGGCATAATCACTCTGCTCGACAATACATGGGCGACATCGCGCTTTTTCCCGGCTCTGCAACATGGCGTTGATATCACCATGATCGCTGCCACCAAATATATCGTCGGTCACAGCGACGTGATGATGGGCGCAGTCACCACGCACGATAAATATTGGACCCGTCTCCGGCGCACCGCGCAGCAATTGGGTCAGGTGGTTTCTCCAGATGATGCCTATCTGGCCGCGCGCGGATTAAGGACGCTCGACGTCCGTCTGCGCCAACACGAAGCCAGCGCCTTGCAAATTGCGCGTTGGTTGAAGACCCGGCCCGAAGTCGGCCTCGTCCTCCACCCTGCCCTGACCGACTGCCCGGGGCACGCGATATGGAAACGCGATTTCAAGGGATCATCCGGTCTGTTTTCCTTCGAGCTGAAGGACGGTGACGATCAATCCCGTGCTGCCTTCATTGACGCGCTGGCACTGTTTGGCATTGGCTATAGCTGGGGCGGTTTTGAGAGCCTCGCGCTGCCGGTCGATCCCGGGAAACATCGCACGGCAACCAAATGGACTGCAAAAGGCCCGCTGGTGCGGCTGAATATCGGCCTGGAAGACTCCGAGGATTTGATTGCGGACCTTGCCAAAGCTTTTGAAAATTTCCACAGTGCAAAGCCATGATCGATAATGCGTTCAAATATCTCGAAGCGCTGACGTCCGAAACGTCCCGCAATGTCCAATATACCGAAGGGGCCGCTGCCGCCGGTTTGGTGATGTTGGCGCTGACCGCGGGCTGGTATCTGAGCAAATATATCGGCCCCAAGCTGCGCCACCTCTGGGAAGCCCGAGCCGGCTATGAAAGCGAACTCGCCGGCCGACGTATCCGCGACATGACACGCCGCGCAGCAACATTCATTTTATGCGGAATTTTCCTGGCGTTCTATCCCTGGCACTTGATCGCACAGGTCGTATTTTCTCTCACCATCGCGATAACGGTCGGCCTGTTTGCCAATGACCTGATCCGCGGCGTGCGGATGCCGGATTGGCTAGGAACCGCCATTGGCCTTGCCCTGTTCGTCAGTATCGGATCGGGATTGGTCGGCGGAATCGAACCCATTACACTAGCATTGGACAAAGTCGGATTCAGCATCGGCACGAGAAGAATTTCTCTTCTCTGGATTGTTACCCTGGCGATGACCGCCGTCATCCTGCTTGCGGTTGCCCGCGTGCTGATGAAGCTGGTGACTTATATAATAGGCAACAGCGAACTGGACGGCGCACAAAAGGTTCTGGGTCAGAAGCTTGCTACCTCAGCCATTCTGGCCGGTGCCTTTGTTCTTGGTCTCGACGTGGTCGGGATCGATCTTACCGCTCTAGCCGTCTTCTCCGGCGCCTTCGGCCTCGCCATCGGTTTCGGCATGCAGAAGACGATCGGCAATATGATCGCTGGGATCATCTTGCTGATGGACCGTTCGATCAAGCCGGGGGACGTGATCGCGGTTGGTAATACTTACGGCTGGGTCAACAAGATCGGCGTGCGCGCGGTCTCGGTTCTCACCCGCGAAGGCAAAGAGCATTTGATCCCGAATGAGGATCTGATGACGCGGGAGGTGGAAAACTGGTCCTATTCCAGCCCCAATGTCCGGATCAGTATCCCGGTTGGCGTGTCTTATAATACCGACATGGATCAGGCGATTGATCTGATGAAACAGGCCTGCGTCGATGTCCCGCGCGTGCTCAACCACCCGAAGCCGGTCGTCTGGATGCTTGAATTTGGCGACAATAGTGTCAATTTTGAAATCCGCTGCTGGATCAAGGACCCGCAATCGGGGGTCGGCAATTTCAAGGCAGCTATCCTGAAACGGGTATGGGACCTGTTCAAAGAACATGGCGTCGAAATTCCCTTCCCGCAGCGCGACATTCATATCAAGTCATTGCCGGCAGAGGGGACCGTCAAGCTCGAAGCCGGTTCGAAACCGTCCGTCAATGGGGCAGAATCGACCACAACCGAATAAGGCTAACCTGCGCTACCGATCTGCAATGACACAGATCCGGAGATCAAAATGATGCTTTATTAGTCATCCCGAATCAAATTCGCCTAAATTTTAAGCGATCAAAATCTCGTTTGTGGCGCAAGTGCAACATTTCAAAATTATATCACCTTTCCTGTCGTTTTCTTTCTTGTGCAGTGCAATAATATAGACCAGCTTTCCCTTAGTTGTTTAGAGACTGTTCGCGTTCGGGGCATCTGGCGTAATAAAATGACAGCCGTGGCAATATCAGGAGGGGCGATACGCATTAACGAGAAAGGGATTTCCATGCGCACGTCCAATAAAACTATTCTTGGCAAAAAAGCCAAATCAACTATCGTAGGCCTCTCGGCCATATTGCTGGCCACCACGGCCGCCCCAGCATTGGCGCAGGATGCAGAAGTATCTTCCAGCGCCTTCACGATCTCCGGAAACGCGGCAGTCACGACTGACTATCGCTTTCGCGGTATCGCTCAATCCGGCGGCGACGTAGCCATTCAAGGTGGGATCGATATTGGCCATGAAAGCGGCTTTTATATCGGAACATGGGGATCTTCGATCAACTTTGCCGGTGGTACTGAACTTGATATTTACGGTGGCTGGTCCGGTGAACTGGCGTCTGGCATTTCAGCGGACGTTGGCTTGCTATATTATTTCTACCCCGACGCCGGTGGTGTTGGCGGCGGTGCAACCGATTTCTTTGAACCATATGCCTCGCTTTCAGCAACCCTGGGTCCCGTTGAAGCCACCGTTGGTGCTGCCTATTCGTGGAGCGGACAAAGTGCACTGGCTAACCAAGATAATATCTATCTCTATACAGACCTGAGCGCGGGCATCCCAGACACTCCGGTAACCTTGAACGCACATGTGGGCTATTCGGATGGCAATAGCTTTCTCAGTACCCTTCAAGGAACCGACAGCAATTACGTTGATTGGTCATTGGGTGTTGATTATGCAATTACCGAAAATCTGACGCTGGGAGTGTCCTATACGGACACCGATGATTCCCCGCCACAGAAAGATTTTACCGACTCTGCCTTTATCTTCACTCTCGGCGTATCCTTCTAATTTCACAATAATCACTCAGAAAAAGGGGCCACTCGGATAACCGGGTGGCCCCTTTTTTAACTGGCGGCGATGAGCTTTTGCGTCGCCGGATGCCGGGGATCGTCGATGACCGCTTGCATATTACCAGTTTCGACAATTCGCCCTTCTTCCATCACCGCAATCCGGTGACACAATCGGCGCGCAGCGGCGATGTCATGGGTGATGAACAGCAGGCTCAACCCATTCTCTACCTGTAGCTGGCTGAGAAGCTTCAGAATCTCCGCTCCGACCAGCGGATCGAGCGCGGATGTCGCCTCATCCAGCACCAGCAATTGTGGCGCGGAAATAATCGCCCGCGCGATCGCAACCCGTTGCGCCTGACCACCCGACAGGCTGGCTGGCAAGCGGGTCAGAAAATCTTCCGTCAAAGCAACGGCAGACAAGGCTTGTCGCACCATCTCGTTGCGTTCGACCTTTGTCAGGTCGGGACGCAGATAGCGCAGCGGTTCAATGACAATGTCCTGAACTTGCCATTGCGGATCGAGACTGGCGACCGGGTCCTGAAAAACCGGCTGGATCAGCCGGCGCATGTCCAGACTGCGCTTGCGGCGCTCGGGAAGCTGCGCGCCTTGCCACAAGATTTCGCCTTCGGTCGCCGGGCCAATTCCGGCAATGGCCCGTCCGAGCGTAGATTTTCCGGAACCGGACCCCCCCACCAAGGCCAGGGATTCCCTCTGCCGCGCTATGATACTTGCATCCACCACGGCGCGGATTTTTCCCCGACGCCAGCCTGGACGATCAAAGTCGACGCCTAGGCAATCGGTTTCCAGCAACAATTCACCGGGCCGGGAAAACGCTGATATCGGCTCTTGGAGACGCGGCGTAGCGGCGATCAGCCGCCTGGTATAATCTTTCGCCGGATTGGCAATGACAGCGCCAGCCGGGCCGCTCTCCACCACCCGCCCCTTGTCCATAACCACCAGTTGATCGGCATGGCCCTCAACCGACGCAAGGTCATGGCTGACCAGCAGCATCCCCAGCCCCTCCTCGGTGCGCAATTCATCGAGCAGTTCCATGATTTCGGCGCGCAACGACGCGTCCAGTGCACTGGTCGGCTCGTCCGCGATCAAAAATTTGGGACTATGCGCGATCGCGGCGGCAATCATCACTCGCTGGCGTTCACCGCCGGACAATCGGTGCGGGAACTGATCGAGCCGCTCGTCGGGCCGGGAAAGGCCAACGCGCTCCAGCTTGCGGGCCAGCTCCCGGCGCGACGGCCGGGCGGCACCGGCCTGCATCGTCGCCTCCTGCAATTGCGCACCGACCGTCAGATGCGGCGTCAGTGCGGTCAATGGCTGCTGGAATATAAATCCAGCAAGCCGGCGGCGAACATCTCTTAGATGACGGGCATCGGCGCTCCCCAGATCGATATCATCCAATAGCATGGAGCCGGAAACCACTCCGGGGGTAAGCCCGAACGGCGTCAGGCAGGTCAGGCTTTTCCCGGAACCCGATGCACCGATAATGGCGGTGCACTGTCCCGGCCCGACGGTCAGGCTGACCTCCTCGACCAACTGCTCTCCGGCAATCGCTACTGCCATGTTCCGGATTTCATAGAGGCTCATGAAAAGCGGTCTCTCAGTCGTTCGCCTTCGAAGGTCAGGCAGACCAAGAGCATCACCAGAAGCCCGCCGGGCAGCGCCAGACCGAGCGGCGTCATGTCCATGTCGTCGGCGCCCTCCTTGACTAATATGCCGAGCGAGGTCAGCGGTTCCTGCACACCCAGACCGAGAAAGGAGAGGAAGCTCTCGACCATCACCACCTGCGGCACAGTCAGCATCAGATAGGCCAGTGCAACGCCAGCGATATTCGGCAATATATGGCGCAATATGATTGCGATGGACGGCGTTCCCGCCGCCTCGGCAGCCAGAATGAAGGGTCGCTGTTTCAGCCCCATCACTTGACCCCGGACCACCCGTGCCATGGTCAGCCATTCGACCAGCCCGATGCCTACGAACACCAGCAGTATCGAGCGCCCGAATACCACCATCAGCAGGATGACGATGAACATGAATGGGAGGGCATATAGACCGTCGACAATACGCATCATCGCCTCGTCGACTCTGCCGCCGATCCAGCCGGCGGTCGCCCCCCAGGCGATGCCGACGATCAGCGAGACCAGCGCCGCGGCAATTGCGACCATCAGCGTTACCCGGGTTCCCGCAGCCAACCGCGCCAGGCGGTCCCGGCCAATTTCATCGGTACCAAAAAAATGCGATTCGCCGAACGCCGGCGCGCGGACAGCATTCCAGTCGATCTGGTCATAGCTCCATGGTAGCAGGAATGGCAGTAATACAGCCAGCATTACAATCGCCAGCACCAGAACAAGCGGGAAATGGCGTTTCAGCACCGCTTCACCCTTCCCGCATTCTGGGATCGAGCCAGCCGTAGATCAGGTCGGCAAACAGGTTGAACAGGATGATCAGCGCCGCGTAGAGCGTGACCACACCGAGGACCAGCGGATAGTCTCGGTTGAGCGCGCCTTGGACGAAATAGCGCCCCAAGCCCGGCAGTCCGAAGACGGTCTCGACCACGACCGCCCCGGTCAAAAGCCCAGCCGCTGCCGGCCCCAAATAGCTCGCCACGGGCACCAGTGCTGGCCGCAGGCCGTGTTTGAACAGGATTTTGGTTTCGGAGAGGCCGCGTGCCCGGGCGGTGCGGATATGATCCTGCTTGAGCACGCTGGCTAGTCCAGCGCGGGTGAGCTTGGCGATCGCTCCCGACACCGGCAGCGCCAGCGCTACGACCGGCATGATCAGCCAGGCACCACCTTCGCCGGTTCCTGATACCGGCAGCAAGCCCAGCCACAAACCAAAGAACAGCGCCAGTGCGGGTCCGGTGACAAAGGTAGGTAGCGCGGTAGCCACCGTCGCCAACATCATGATCGTCTTGTCTGCCACCTGTCCCGCTCGCACAGCAGCAAACAGACCAGCCGTCACCCCGAACATCAGAGCCAATAATATCGCTAGCCCTCCCAGAGTCAGGGAAATCGGCAGGCCCTGAGCGATCAGCTCCGACACGGTAAAGTCGCGATAGACCAGAGATGGTCCGAAATTTCCCTGCATCAGCCGCGAAACATAGAGCCACGCCTGCTCCCACAATGGCCGGTCGAGACCATAAGCCTGTTGCAACGCTGCCTGCGTTGCCGGATCCAGCGGACGTTCGCCATCAAACGGCCCGCCTGGTGCCAACCGCATCAGGAAGAAAGACGCCAATATGATCACCAGCAGCGTCGGGATGGCCGTCATCAGCCGCCGGGTGATCAAGACAAGCACGTGCCGCTAGAGCTCCATCCCTGCGAAACAGCTGCGTACTTCTTGGACAAATAGTTCCGGCACTTCCATCGCTGCAAAATGACCACCTTTCTCAGGCTCTCCCCAGTGGCGCAAATCCTTAAAACGTTGCTCTGCCCAGCGGCGCGAAGGGGTGATGATCTCGTTGGGGAAAATGCTGCACCCGGATGGAATCTCAACCGGATCTAAATTGGGCGCGCCGAAACTTTCGCGGTATAGCCGCGCCGAGGACGCGCCGGCGTTGTTGAGCCAATAGATCATCACATTGTCGAGCAAATGGTCGCAATCGAAATTTTCATCCGGTGCCTTAGCATCATCGGACCAGCCCTGGAATTTCTCCATGATCCAGGCCATTTGCCCAACCGGTGAATCGGCCAGGCCATAGCCGAGTGTCTGCGGCCGGGTCCGCTGGATTTCTGCGTAGCCCGCGCCCTGCGACTGATAGACCGCAAAATGCGCCAGCGATACCTGCTCTTCCGGCGTCGGATTGGTCATAATTTCTTCGGAAGGCGGGCCAACGACCACGAGATTGACATGGACGCCTGCACAATGCCCGAGATCTTGCGCGCCGATAACGGACGTCACCATCCCGCCCCAGTCGCCGCCCTGCGCAAAATAACGGTCATAGCCGAGCCGGGTCATCAGCGTGTCCCAAGCTGTCGCAATTTTTTCCAAGCCCCATCCGGTTGTGGTCGGCTTGCCGGAAAATCCATATCCGGGCAGCGACGGCACCACCAGATGATAGGCATCTTTCGCCTCGCCGCCATAGGCAACCGGATCGGTCAGCGGGCCGATCACGTCCATGAACTCGACGATCGATCCCGGCCAGCCATGCGTCATGATCAGCGGTCGTGCGTCAGCTTCCGTGGAACGAATATGTATGAAGTGGATGTCGACGCCATCAATCTCTGTCAGATAGTGGGAATATTGATTGAGCGCATCCTGACAGCGCCTCCAGTCATAGCTGGTCCTCCAATGATCGACGATGGTCTTGACATAATCGAGCGGAATGCCTTGCGACCAATCATCGACCGGCTCCGGATCAGGCCAGCGCACATGCCGCAACCTTATGTCCAAATCGTCCAATGCGGACTTTGGGATATCAATTTCAAAGTCTCTAATTTCGTCGCTCACAACATATCATCCTCTATCCGCTCGCCCTGAGCCTGTCGCACGGCGATTGCTCTATTCTGGTCTTCATCCTCCGAAAAATCTCGGGATGAGCGGGTTTGCGCCTACATCGTCGGGACCGGCGCTTCGCCTGAATAATCATAAAATCCCCTGCCCGTCTTGCGGCCCAGCCAGCCGGCCTCGACATATTTGCACAGAATCGGAGCCGGACGATATTTGGGATCGCCAAAGTCATTTTGCAGCACCCGCAGGATTTCCAGCAAGGTATCGAGTCCGATCAGATCAGCCAGTGTGATCGGCCCCATCGGATGGCCGAGGCCCAGTTGCACGCCGCGATCAATATCCTCCATCGACGCCGTGCCTTCGCCGAGCGCGAAGAAAGCTTCGTTGAGCATCGGAAGCAGGATGCGGTTGACGACGAAGCAGGGCGAATCCTTCGCCATGACCGCGCTCTTGCCGACCGCCTTGGCAAAATCACTAGCCATCGTCGCAGTCTGATCGCTGGTTGCCAGCCCGCGAATGACTTCAACCAGCCCCATTAGCGGCACCGGATTGAAAAAATGCACACCGACAAAACGCGCCGGGTCCTTCACCGACTGCGCCAGCCTGGTGATCGATATTGATGATGTATTGCTGGCGAGAATTGCCTGATGGCCGAGAACCTCGGAGGCCGCGGCGAAAATCTGGCGTTTTACCTCTTCCCGCTCCGTTGCTGCTTCGATGATGATATCGGCATTGGCCATCGGATCGAGCTGAACAATCGGTTCAATCCGGCTGAGCGCGGTGTCGGCCGCCTGTTGCTCGATCTTTTCCTTTTCAACCAGCCGCGCCAGCTGTTTGGAAATACCGGCCTTGCTACGTTCGGCGATCTCCATGCTGACATCCGAAAGATAGACATGATAGCCTGCCTGGGCCGAAACCTGAGCGATACCGGCACCCATTTGCCCCGATCCGATAATGCCAATTGCTTTCATTTCATGCCTTTCGAGCTGTTTTTCATTATTCAACAAGCCACTAGCGAGTATCAGCCAAACTGGCTAGATTGCAAATATGCCGGCAATGACTCTCAGCGCTGGAATATTTGCGACAATCGCCGCTGCTGCCGCGATGCCTGCGGCGCAGCCGGATGAAAGCCGGACCTTCCCGGACTGGGCCGTCGGCTGCGACAATGACGGAAATTGTCAGGCGGTCTCGCTAGCGCCGGAAGCAGGTTGAGCAGACTATGATGATTGAAAATATCCGGCCTCGATCGTCCGGACCGAAGGCAGCGATGATATTTTCAAAATCCTTATTTCATTCGAAGCCAAGGATATGGATCGCTAAAAGATGATCGTTGACGGTCGTCTGGTCGACACCGGCCCGATTGTTCAGGGCTACTATCCGGTTGAGATTGCCGGCGAGGATGTCAAAAAAAAGTGGCTGCAACCATTATCAAAGGCAAGCGGCTGGTCATAAAGGGGCCAGACGATGAGCAGCTATGGCAAGGGGCGCCGTCTCGGCGATTGCGGTAGCGCGGAAAATTATGTCTGGTATGGGAAGAAGTTCCGCCTGATCGATGCCGGGGCGATGCCTGAATGTCGCGGCGACTATTAATGGATCAGCCGCTGGCGGGCACAATATCGTATGCTGAAAAAGGCCGTGCCAGCAGCTCAATAATCTCTAAGGCGCATACTTGTAGGGATGCGCTTCCACTAGCATGAGCGTGAAATAGTCTTGCTCGTCGCTCCATTCGTGCAACGGCGTCCAACCGCCAGCCCGCAGCATCAGGCGCGCATCGCGCAAACCATATTTGTGGCTGTTCTCGATGTGAATTTTCTGACCCTCGGCCATTTCATGG
The DNA here is from genome assembly GCA_013204445.1 of Sphingomonadales bacterium. Lineage (GTDB taxonomy): Bacteria > Pseudomonadota > Alphaproteobacteria > Sphingomonadales > Sphingomonadaceae > Parasphingorhabdus. Next base: position 8,619 of record JABMNS010000002.1, on the reverse strand, counting down.
GGATGTCCGTCGATTGAAAACTGTATATCAGCCTGGGCCTCCAGATAAATTTCAATCCTTGCATAAAGATCGTTCCAGACAGCCAAATGCCGGAATTTCTCACAGGGAATATTGCCGTCCAGTTCGCGATTGATCCGGTGGAGAAGGTTCAGCGAGAATTGCGCCGTCACCCCGGAAGCATCATCATAAGCGTCAACCAGAGTCTTGATGTCCTTGATCCGGTCAAAACCAATCAAAAGCTGTGCACCTTCGCCCAATGTTTCTCGCATGAAGCGGAGCAGATCAACCGAGGTACGGGCGATCATGTTGCCAATCGTCGAGCCAGGAAAGAACCCTAGCTTTGGCATGTCTGCAACGGCCTCGGGCAATGCCACACGCTTCATAAAATCAGCCTCGACAGGATATATCGGGAGGTCCGGAAATTCAGCCTGAAGCAGCAATGCGCTATGTTCAAGAAATTCCCCTGAAATATCAATCGGCACATAGGCGGCAGGATCAATCGCCTTCAGCAAATGGGGGGTTTTGACCGAACTGCCCGAACCAAATTCAATCACGGCCCGTTTCGGGCCCACCAATGCTGCAAAAGCGGGTCCGTTTGCTTTGAGTAGATCGGTCTCCGTTCGGGTCGGATAATATTCGGGAAGCTCGGTAATTGCCTCAAACAACTCCGAACCGCGCCGATCATAAAGCCAGCGCGCCGGAATCGCATAAGTCTGGTTCTCAAAACAGCGCCTCACATCCTTGCACAGTGTATGGTCGATGATGGCGGTGGTCATATCCATGACAGAAATCCTTGACCCTAAAGGTCTTGTGCAAGCCGCAATCCAGTGAACTGCCAGCGCTGTTGGGGGTAGAAGAAATTGCGATAGCTCGACCGGATATGGTCGGGCGAAGTGGCAGTGCTGCCGCCTTTCAGGACCGACTGTCCGGACATGAATTTGCCATTATATTCACCGACCGCACCATCGGCGGACTTGAAACCGGGATAGGGACGATAGGCGCTACCGGTCCATTCCCAGACCAAGCCTCTGTTTGGCAAGCCTTGGCCGGCCGCCACTTCCCATTCCGCTTCGGTCGGCAAACGGGCGCCAGCCCATGCAGCATAAGCATCGGCTTCATAGAGACTGATATGTTTTACTGGTGCGGACAGGTCGAGACTGTGATTGCCCGCCAATCCGAATTCCACCCATTCCTGATCACTCGTCTGGTTCCAGTATAAGGGGGTTTCAATATGTTCGTTATGGACCCACGCCCAACCATCGGACAGCCAGTGGCGAGCATCGCGATAGCCGCCATCCTCGATGAACGCGAGCCACTCGCCATTGGTCACCGGACGATTGGCGATTGCATGCGGATGGAGCAGCAGATCGTGGCGCGGCCCTTCACAATCAAAGGCAAAACTAGAACCATCATGTCCGATCTGGTGAATGCCAGTCCCGCCTTCGATCCATTGCAATGGCCCGGGCTCAGCGGCGCGATCTGGTGTCTTGCTGGAATAAGCGGGCTTCAGGGGATTGCGGGAGAAGAGATGGAGAATATCGGTGAGTAGCAATTCCTGATGCTGTTGTTCGTGATGGAGGCCGAGCTCGACCAGATCAAGCAGTGCTTCGGAAAAATCAGCCATCGCTTCTGCCGTCGCGCCATCGACATGGCTGCGATAGTCGATCACTTCTGTCAGCGACGGCCGGGTCAGCAAACCTCGTTCCGGCCGCGCATGCCTTGCCCCTTCGGCTTCATAATAGCTGTTGAACAGATAGGGGTAGGCCTCGTCAAACAAGCGATAATCGGCGACATGGTCTCGCAATAAAAAAGTCTCGAAAAACCAGCTGGTGTGGGCCAGGTGCCATTTTGTCGGGGACGCATCATCCATCGATTGCGCGGTTGCATCGGCATCGTTCAAACCTTCGGCAAGGCAAACCGAAAAGCGCCTTACATCCCTGAATCGATCCAGCAGGCCGCTCGATCGAGGAATATCGTCGGCGGTAGCCAAAGGTGAAAACGGGCGTTTTGGTTGGCTGACGATCAATCCTACTCCGGTGGATGTTCTGGTTCTGCTCAGAACATAGAGCGAACAATGACTAGGTCAACAACGCATATTTGCGCCAGTTGGTTACAAAAAGACACAAATCGCCGCGCAATTGCGGCCTAGCGGGATGCTCCCGGCACCCATAAAATATCGTCTTTCCCGCCACCATTGAGCGCCCGTCCGAGAACGAACAAATAGTCCGAGAGGCGATTGACATAGGCCAGTGCCTGCGGGTTGAGCGGCATGTCTCTGCCAGCGGCGACACAAGTCCGCTCGGTCCGCCGGGCCACGGCGCGGACAAGATGAACGGCCGCAGCGGCTCGCGCACCGCCGGGTAGAATGAAACTGGTGAGCGGGTCAAGGTCGGCAGTGGCTGCATCAATCTGGTTTTCCAGCCGCTCCACCTGCGATGACACAATCCGGAGCACCATTTCTGAAGGGGCAAAATCATCCCCCGCTTCGGCCGGCGTTGCTAGATCCGCGCCGAGATCGAACAGGTCATTCTGAACAATACGCAATTCCTGAACCAGTGCATCATCGCTGATTTCGCATATCGCTACACCAAGCGCGCTGTTCAGTTCATCGACATCGCCGATCGCCGCCATCCGCGGATCATTCTTGGCTATCCGCGATCCGTCGACCAGACCGGTGGTACCGTCATCGCCGGTTTTCGTGTAGATTTTGTTGAGCTTTACCATCGGGGAAGCGGCCTAGCTCTGACCACCCGCCACAGCCAGCAATATCACCACCAGCACGATCGCAATCGCCTGATATTTGACGCGGGCAAACATCATTTCATTCTGCTTCTTGTGCGAGGCGGTAATGCCGTCTGCATCGACGTCGCCCGGTTCCATATTGGCGAAGGCGATCAGCCCGCGCACGAGGGCGTAAACAACAGCACCCGCCGCTGCGATGATCATCAATATCAAAATATAGCTCATGTGTGCACCTTAAGCTTAAGAAAGAGAGATTCCAACTGGGAAGATTCCCTGCTTTAACTCTTCGGTCATTTGATAGCCGCTGCGACCCGCTGTCCGCAATACGGACAAAGAGGCAGAATCGCGGCTTTTTGAGAGTTTTGTGCCGCTTGCATCAAGCAGCAGCGGGTGATGGAAGTAAATCGGTGTGGGCAAATCCAGCAGCGCCTGCAGCAAGCGGTGGATATCAGTGGACGCGAATAGATCGTCACCGCGCACCACATGGGTGATTCCATCGCGGGCATCGTCCAGCGTCACCGCCAGATGATAGGCCACCGGCGTATCCTTTGGCACAAGGACGACATCACCAAGCTTTTCCGGACGATTCACTTGCTTGCCATGCCGTTTGTCCATCCATTCCAGTGGTCCGGTCATGGCAATCGCCTTACCAACATCAAGGCGCCAGCTATACGACTCCGTGCGTGCGCGTTCAATGGATCGCGCCGGATGCAAATGGCGACAGGTTCCGGCATATATCGGACCATCCGGGCCTTCTGCCTGTGAATCATCTTCCTGCGCCCGCCGCATGCTCGCCCGCGAACAGAAACAGCGATAGAGCAAATCCATCGCCTTTAGCCGTTCGACTGCTCCGGCATAGCCGTCCAGCCGGTCAGACTGAAAAATCACATCCCCGTCCCATTCCAGCCCGAGCCACTGCAAGTCCGCCAAAATAGACTCGACAAAATGCGGCCGGCTGCGACCGCTATCAATATCCTCGATACGCAGCAGAAAAAGCCCGCCTCTCTCGCGAGCATAGTCATGCGCCACCATAGCGGCATAAGCGTGACCCAAATGCAACAATCCGTTGGGGCTAGGGGCAAAACGCACCACAATATCTCGGTTTAAATGCGTACTTGACGTCATGATGTGGATATTGTTGTTTGTGTAATAGTCATGTCATGTTCTTAGGCATAAAGAGTGGACAGTAAAGGACAAGGGAGGCAAGCGCTTATGTATCACCCCGACCTGCAAAGGCATCCGGAAAGCTGCCCCTCGCTCGTCCTCAACGCAGACTATACTCCTCTGTCTTATTATCCGCTCAGCCTGTGGCCCTGGCAGACTGCTATCAAAGCGGTGTTTCTCGACCGGGTCGATATCATATCCAGCTATGAGCGTGAAGTGCACAGCCCCAATCTCGACATGAAAATCCCGTCGGTGATTGCGCTCAAAAAATATATCAAACCGTCAGAATATCCGGCCTTCACTCGTTTCAACCTGTTTCTGCGTGACAAGTTTGAGTGCCAATATTGCGGATCACCCGAACATCTGACCTTTGACCACGTCATCCCGCGCCGCCAGAAAGGGCGCACGACCTGGGAAAATGTCGCCACTGCGTGCCTGCCCTGCAACCTCAAGAAAGGCGGCCGGACGCCCAAGGAAGCGCATATGCAGCTCGCCAACCATCCGATCAAACCGACCAGCTGGCATCTGCAGGAACATGGCAGGGCCTTCCCGCCCAATTTCCTGCACGATACGTGGCACGACTGGTTATATTGGGATATCGAGCTCGAAAGCTAGGCGCGCCCTTGTCCGGTGTCAGCGATGCCTCAGACTCTCCTGATCAACTCCGGCCTATCGAGACCGCCCTGCACGCCCGATTCGATATGACCGCAAAATTGCGCTATCGACACCGACAATTAAACTTATCAGAAGCGTATATGAGAATATCACATTTAGCATTAGGTGCCGCGCTACTTGCTTTAAGTGCCTTCGGCGGCGAGCCCGCAGAGGCGCAATCGGATTCTGTCGCCCCTGCGATCATGACGGACGCAGAGATCGCCAAAATGGCCGGCGCGCCGCTATTCGACGGGATGGGCTCCTATAGTCGCAAAATTTCGACCAGTTCCGATGGCGCCAATCGCTATTTCAACCAGGGCATGGTGCTGGCCTTCGGCTTCAATCATGCCGAAAGCATCCGATCGTTCAGGGCGGCCCAGCGGCTCGATCCCAATTGCGCGATGTGCTTTTGGGGAGAGGCTTTGGCGGCCGGTCCCAATATCAATGTGACAAGCAATGGTAAAGCAGTGATGAGCGAGGCCGAACGAAAGTCCGCGTTCGCCGCTATTAATCGTACCTTGGCTATAAAAGACACGGCAACGCCGCTGGAACAGGCGCTGATCGAAGCGCAGGCCAGGCGCTATAACGGCGATGCGTCGACCGACCGCTCATCGTTGGATCTCGCTTATGCCGAAGCAATGGCTAAAGTCGTTGCAGCACACCCGGAAGATGATGATGCAGCGGCCATCTATTCCGAAGCATTGATGATCACGATGCCGTGGGACTATTGGTCAGCTGACGGCACGCCGAAGCCAGAGACGGAGAAAGTAATTGCTTCGTTGGAGCGGATCATTGCCCGCAGTCCGCAGCATCCGCTCGCACTCCATCTTTATATTCATGCCGTCGAGGCATCCAACCGCCCAGGACGCGCTGAGGAAGAGGCGGACGCACTCGCTAATCTGGTGCCGGGATCGGGGCATCTTGTGCATATGCCTGCCCATATTTACTGGCGGGTCGGGCGCTATGACGATGCCGCCACTGCAAATGTCCGGGCAGCAGCAGTCGATGAAGAATATATCGCCGCCTGTAACGCACAGGGATTTTATCCGGCAATGTATTATCCGCACAATATCCATTTTCTCTGGGCGGCAACCAGCATGGCGGGCCAAAGCAAAATGGCTATTGATGCGGCGCGTAAAGTCGCTGCAAATGTCTGGCTGGAGCAGATTGAACAATTCCCGACGGTGGAGTTTTTCAAGACCATTCCGCTGCAAACGCTCGGACATCATGGCTGAGCCGGCACCGCCTGAAAGTCTCGATTATTCCAACGCGATCTGGCGCTATGCGCGGGGTATCGCGATGGCGAATATGGACAACATCAAAGGTGCACAGGCCGAACGCATAAAACTCGCAGCGGTGAAGGACTCGGTGCAGATACGCTTTTGGACAGTTCGGATTACCCTGCCAGCGTGCTGCTCAATATCGCTGATGATCTGTTGCAGGGAGAAATAGCGCTCAAGTCGAGCAATCCTGATATGGCGGCCAGCCATTTTGGACGTGCCGTGGAAAAGCAGGATTCCCTGCCATATATGGAACCGCCTTTTTGGTATTATCCAACGCGGCAGTCGCTGGGTCAGGCGCTGCTTAAAGCGAACCGATTTGTCGAAGCGGAGGCCGTGTACCGAAAAGATCTGGAAGACTATCCGCGCAATGGCTGGTCGATGTCGGGACTCGCCTCTGCGCTTGAGCGGCAAGGGAAGATGGATGAGGCCAAAGAGGCAAAAGCCGCCTTTGCAATCATCTGGGCCAAGGCCGATGTGAAAATTAATGGATCGCGCCGCTAGTATGGCTTGACCGATTATCTGCCGCAGTGCAGCATATTGATATGACCCAGTCCCTCACCGTTCGCCAGAATCCCGACATCAAATATCTCGGCAAGTTACTCGGCGATGTCATTCGCTCCTATGGCGGCGAGGAATTATACCGGCGCACCGAATATATCCGGTCGACCAGCGTCGATCGGCACCGCGGGTTGGCAGAGGCCGACGCGATTGACCCGGGTCTTGATGCGCTAACACTCGATGAAACACTGGCCTTCGTGCGCGGATTCATGCTGTTTTCCTTACTCGCCAATCTTGCCGAAGATCGCCAGGGCGTGGCAGCAGAAAAAGGCGCTACAGTGGTCGAGGCGATCGAACTACTCGCCAGCGAAGGGGTCGACCGGCAGGCGATTTTGAAGCTGCTCGACGACGCGTTGATTGCACCGGTACTGACCGCCCACCCGACCGAAGTCAGGCGCAAGAGCATCATCGATCACAAATCGCGGATTGCTGAGCTTTTGTTGATGAAGGACGCCGGAGACGCCGAAACCCCGCAAGGCGACATGCTGGACGACGCGATCATGCGCCAGATCGCCTTGCTCTGGCAGACCCGTCCACTGCGCCGCGAGCGGCTGTTCGTCACCGATGAAGTCCAGATTTCACAAAGCTATATGAAGGACGTGTTCCTGCCCGTCTTGCCCCGGCTCTATGCTAAATGGGAACGGATATTGGGCGAGCGTCTGCCCAGTTTCCTCAAGCTCAACAGTTGGATTGGCGGCGACCGGGACGGCAATCCCTTTGTTGACGCTGGCGCGATGGAGGAAGCCTTGTCGCGCGCGGCGGAAACCGTCATCGGCTATTATCTGATGTGCGTTCATACATTGGGTGCCGAGCTTTCTATCTCCACCGAACTGGCCGAAGTGCCCGAAGCAGTGCTGGCGCTCGCCAAAGCTAGTGGTGACAATGCGCTCAGCCGCAAGGACGAACCCTATCGCCGCGCGCTGTCGGGCATTTACGCCAGACTGTCGGCGACCCATCTCAAACTCTGCGACCATGTACCGGGCCGCGTGTCCCCAATCGCGGCCGAGCCTTATGATAATCCGCAGCAATTGCGCGAAGAACTTGTTATTCTGGCACATGGCCTCCAGTCGGCCGGCAAGGGCGTCTTCGCAACCTCCGGCGCACTGGGGCGCCTGATCCGCACGGTCGAATTATTCGGCTTCCATCTCGCCACGCTCGACATGCGCCAGAACAGCAAGGTCCACGAACGGGTGGTTGCCGAACTGCTGAATCAAGCCGGGGTTGAGGCTAATTATCTGGCCCTGGACGAAGCCGCACGGGTCAAACGGCTACGCACAGAACTGGCCAATAACCGACCCTTGGCCAGCCACTGGATCGCCTATAGCGAAGAAACCGCGAAAGAATTATCGATCATACGCGCCGCCGCCGAAGCGCACCGTAAATATGGCCCCGAAGTCATCACCAATTATAATATCAGCAACGGCGAAAGCGTTTCCGACATATTGGAAGTCTATGTCCTGTTGATGGAGACAGGTCTCTATCACGCGCCAACAGAGCATGACACAGCGCCCTCCTGCCCGGTCATGGCGGTCCCCCTGTTCGAGACCGTGGCCGATCTTGAAAATGCACCCGAAGTGATGACCGATTTCTTCGCCATTCCGGAAATGCACGCGCTGGCCAAGGACCGCGGTCATCAGGAAGTGATGATTGGTTATTCGGACAGCAACAAGGATGGTGGATATCTGACCTCGACCTGGAGCCTGTTCAAGGCAAGCGATGCCCTGACTCCGATATTCGCCAAGGCTGGCATAAAAATGCAGCTGTTTCATGGACGCGGTGGAGCCGTGGGCCGGGGTGGCGGCTCTGCGTTCGGGGCGATCAAGGCACAGCCCAAGGGAACCGTCGCCGGGCGGATCCGCATCACCGAACAGGGTGAGGTGATCGCCGCAAAATATGGAACGGAGGATGTCGCGGAAGCCAATCTCGAAGCGATGACCTCGGCGGTGCTGATCAATTCGCTGGAGCCCGATCGGACGGACACTAGGGTGCAGGCCGATTTCGCGGCGGCGATGGATAAAATTTCCGGAGTTGCTTTCACCGAATATCGCGATCTGGTCTATGGCGACGATGCGTTTCGGACCTTTTTCCGGCAAATGACCCCGCTGACAGAAATCGCCAAACTGAAAATCGGTTCGCGCCCCGCCAGCCGCACAAAAAGCAACAAGATCGAGGATTTGCGGGCGATCCCCTGGGTGTTCAGCTGGGCGCAGGCCCGGGT
>JABMNS010000117.1 GCA_013204445.1 Sphingomonadales bacterium | reverse complement strand
GAAGGCGGCCAGATGCCGCTCCACATGCGTCTCCCGAAACGTGGGTTTAACAACCCGTTCGGCACTGACTATGCGGAAGTAAACCTGGGCATGATCCAGAAGTTCATCGACAGCAAAAGCCTCGATGGCAAAGGCGCGATCGATCACGTAGTTTTGAAAGCCGCTGGTCTGGCACGTGGTGGCAAGGATGGCGTTCGTCTGCTTGCCAAGGGCGAACTGACTACTAAAATCAGGATTACCGTCGCCGGGGCTTCGAAAGCCGCTGTTGCGGCGGTCGAAAAGGCGGGCGGCACAGTTGAAATTCTACCAGCGGGCGGCGAACGCCGACCAAAGGGTGAGAAAAAAGCAGTGGCTTCCAAGCCTGCGCGCGAGAAAAAGGCCTTGAACAAGGCGAAAAAGAACGATTGATCTTCAAGAGGTGCTAGTTTTAGCGCCTCTTTTTCTGGCCCCTTGTTTTTGATGCATTAACATCCGATATGGGGCGGGTTGCATGTCTGCAAATGCAGATATTCATCTCCGGAGATTGCAACGATACGCAATAGTTGGAGATGGGCCTCTGCCTCCGCAGGGGCGCATTGCAAACTAATAGTGGGCAGGGAAGTCAAGCATGGCATCAAGAGCCGATCAGGTCGCAGCCAATCTAAGCCTGGCAAAATTTGGCGAAGCTACCGAATTGCGCAATCGCATCTGGTTTACACTCGGTGCGCTTATCATTTTTCGTCTCCTCAGTTTCGTTCCGCTGCCGGGCGTTGATCCGGTCGTTCTGGCTGATCTCTATGATCAGACCCGTGGTGGCGTTCTCGATATTTTCAACACATTTTCAGGCGGTTCGCTCGAGCGGATGAGCCTGATTGCGTTGGGCGTCATGCCCTATATTACTGCTTCGATCGTAGTCCAGCTGGCGGCGGCGCTGTCGCCGACTTTGGCAGCGGTCAAAAAAGAAGGTGAATCTGGCCGCAAGAAACTTAATCAATATACCCGCTATGGCACGGTTGGCCTGACCGCCGTCCAGGGCTATTTCATTGCTGTCGGGCTGGAAAGCTTCGCGTCCCAATCGGGTCTGCAAGCAGTGGTCGAGCCGGGCTATATGTTCCGCGTCGGCGCGGTGATTAGTCTGGTCGGCGGAACCCTGTTCCTGATGTGGCTGGGTGAACAGATTACCAGCCGCGGCATCGGCAATGGTATCTCGCTGATCATCATGGCCGGTATTGTCGCCCAGATGCCTACCTTTGTTGGCAACTTGATGGAAGGCAGCCGCACCGGTTCGATCAGCGCGCTGACGATCGTTGGTTTGATTGTGATGGTGGCCGGACTGGTGTTGTTCATCAGCTTCATGGAGCGCGCCCAACGAAGGGTACTGATCCAATATCCGAAGCGGGCGACCCAGCATGGCGTGATGCAGGCAGATCGCAGTCATCTGCCGCTGAAGGTCAATACAGCAGGCGTCATTCCGCCGATTTTCGCTTCTTCGTTGCTGCTGATGCCGCTGACGGTAAGTCAATTCGCCGGAAATGCGACATCTGGAGAAACCATGTTCGGTGATTTCGTGATCATGCTGAACCAGTATCTCGCGCATGGTCAGCCGCTATATATGGCGCTTTATGCGTCAGGCATTGTCTTCTTCTGTTTCTTCTACACGGCGGTCGTGTTCAATCCGGAGGAAACGGCCGAGAATCTCAAGAAAAATGGTGGTTTCGTTCCAGGCATTCGTCCGGGCAAGAATACGGCTGATTATCTGGATTATGTGCTGACTCGGATCACCGTGGTTGGTGCGGCCTATCTGGCCTTTGTCTGTGTCTTGCCGGAATATGTGATGGCGCAGACGAGCCTGCCAATCTTCTTTCTTGGTGGTACCAGCCTGTTGATTGTCGTCAATGTGACGGTCGATACGGTGACGCAGATCCAGAGCCATTTGTTGGCGCTGCAATATGGCGATTTGCTGAAGAAAGCCAAACTTAAGGGCGGACGGCGCAAACGCTAAGGTCTGAACACGCTGACTTGACTCTAGAATCATTCCATCATCACGGGGGTAATCGTATGGACATCATCTTGTTGGGGCCGCCTGGTGCCGGGAAGGGGACCCAGGCGGGCCGTCTGGAGGATGAGCATGGCATGGCTCAATTGTCGACGGGCGATATGCTCCGGGCAGCGGTAAAGGCTGGCACCGAGGTCGGTCTGAAAGCCAAGGCTTTGATGGACGCAGGCGAGCTGGTTCCCGATGACGTTGTGTCCGGCATTATCGGCGACAAGCTGGATGAGCTAGGCCCAGAAAAAGGCGTTATCTTTGACGGTTATCCACGGACAGCCGCGCAAGCAGCGTCGCTGGACGAGATATTGTCAGCTAGAAATCGCGTCCTTGCGCATGTGATCGAGCTTGCCGTTGATGAAGAGGCGCTGGTTGAGCGCATCACTGGCCGTTTCACCTGCGGCAATTGCGGTGCAGGCTATCACGACACGTTCAAACAGCCTACCGCTGCAGGTGTGTGCGATGTGTGCGGCAAAAGCGAATTCAAGCGCCGTCCGGATGACAATGAAGAAACCGTGCGCACCCGCATGAAAGAATATCGTGCGAAGACGGCGCCCATTCTGCCGATCTACGAAGCGCGCGGGATCGTGCGCAAGGTGAATGGCATGGGTAGCATGGCGGAAGTCAATGATGCGATTGAGGCAGTCCTAGCGCTCTAAGCAGATTTCACAGGAGACAAGGTCATGGCTGAGCTAGCATTTCGGGCAATATTGGGAATCGCAACGCTTTGCAGCATGACCGCCGCTAATGCGGAAGTGACCAACGCAGCCGAGAATGGCTTTACCGTGCAGCACCAAAGAGAGATTTCTGGTGATAATGAAGCGGTCTGGAAGGCGATGATCGCACCATCGCGCTATTGGAATAGCGATCACAGCTGGACCGGAGACGCAGAAAATTTCTATCTCGTGCCGCAGGCCGGCGGCTGCTTTTGCGAGCTGATCCGGACGATGTCGGACGACAATATCAAATCGTCAGACGGCAGCGTTCAGCACATGCGGGTGATCTATGCGCACAACAACAAGATGCTCCGTATGTCCGGCGCGCTCGGCCCGCTCCAGGGTGAAGCGGTAACAGGCACGTTGACCATGCTATTGCAGCCGCAAGACGATACCACCTTGGTCCGGTTCACCTATAAAGTCGGCGGCTATATGGAATTTCCGATAGATCAGATGGCGCCAGCGGTGGACAGCGTGATCGGAGATCAATTGGCTCGGCTTTCGGCGTTATTCGGCGATTCCGAAACGGCAGATGCCAATGCGCAGGACGGTGCGGACGAAGAAGATGGTAGCAAGGAAACCAGCGTCGCCAAAGGCCCTGATCAGGACTGATTTCTACCCAATCTCAACGCTTTACCAAAGCCCTTAAATAGTTCTATGAAGAATTCATACTCGTTGCCGACTCGAGGAGGCCGGCAGCGATAATCGGGTCGCGCCGGCATTTAATATTTGAGGGGTATACGATGGCTGTTTCCGATCATGTAGATTTTCCGACATTCATGGAAGGCGTCAAGAAACGCAATCCGGGCCAGCCTGAATTTGTTCAGGCGGTGCAGGAAGTCGCGATGGACATTTTTGATTTCATCGAAGACAAAGAAGCCTATCATACAGCACAGATTTTGCGGCGCATTGCCGAACCTGACCGGGTGATATCGTTCCGGGTTTGCTGGGAAGATGACAATCACAATGTCCGCGTTCAACGCGGCTATCGAATTCAGAATAACAACGCGATTGGTCCGTATAAGGGCGGTATCCGATTCCACCCAAGCGTCACGGAAAGCGTGCTGAAATTCCTCGCGTTCGAGCAGACCTTCAAAAACTCGCTGACCGGACTGCCAATGGGCGGCGGCAAGGGTGGTGCAAACTTCAACCCCAAGGGCAAGTCCGATGCCGAAGTCATGCGCTTCTGCCAGTCGTTCATGACCGAGCTTTACCGTCATATTGGGCCGGACACGGATGTCCCCGCTGGTGATATAGGCGTGGGCGGACGGGAAATTGGTTATATGTTTGGCCAGTACAAGCGGATAACCAATCGCTGGGAAGGCGTGCTGACCGGCAAAGGTCTGGAATATGGCGGCTCGCAGATGCGGCCCGAAGCGACCGGTTACGGCGCGGTCTATTTCATGGAGAATATGCTCAAGCATAGAAATGACGCAATCGCAGGTAAAACCGCGGTCATTTCTGGTTCCGGCAATGTTGCCACCCATGCGGCCGAGCAGATTACCAAGCAAGGCGGCAAGGTCCTGACGCTGTCGGATAGCGCCGGCTTCATTCATGATCCCGATGGTATCGATCAGGACAAGATCGACTGGATCAAGGATCTGAAAAACGTCAGACGTGGCCGGATCAGCGAATATGCAGATCATTTCACTAGCGCATCCTACCATGAAGGCAAACGCCCGTGGAATGTGTCCTGTGACTTGGCACTGCCTTGCGCGACACAGAATGAACTCAATGAAAAAGAAGCCAAAGAGCTGGTCGCCAATGGCGTAATTGCCGTATCGGAAGGCGCAAATATGCCGACCACGCTTGAAGGGGTTCACGTCTTCCACGATGCTAGAATCATGTATGGTCCGGGTAAAGCCGCCAATGCTGGTGGTGTTGCCGTATCCGGTCTAGAAATGAGCCAGAATGCAGAACGGATCAGCTGGAACCACGCGCGGCTCGGTGAGATGCTAACCGATCTGATGGAAGGCATTCACGGCAAATGTGTCGAATATGGCGATCAGGGCGATGGCTATGTCGACTATGTGAAGGGCGCCAATATCGCGGGCTTCAAAAAAGTGGCGGATGCCATGCTGGCTTATGGTGTCGTCTAGACTATAATTATCTTGCGCAAGAATGCGCCATCGGCCAAATAATCGGCCGATGGCGCAAGCAAATAACCCGAAGGCGAAGCGGAACCGCAGCAAGCTCAAAGAGCCCTGTGAGATCGGTTGGTGCGAGCTGATTGATTTGCCGGAATTTGGCGTGAAAAATCTTCACGCCAAGGTTGATACCGGGGCAGCAACTTCCTCGCTCCACGCCACCCGGATCAAGCCATTTGAAAAAGATGGCGAAACATTCGTGCAATTTACCATCCCGATGGGCTCCGGCACGGCCGACTATAATTGCGAAGCGCGGATTTACGGACAGCGCCGCATAAAGAGTAGCAATGGTGTCATGCAAACACGATATGTGATAGAGACCATCATGAAGCTAGGGCCACTGGAGTGGGTCGGGCATATGACACTTGCAAATCGCCAATCGATGATATTTCCGGTCCTGATAGGTCGCCGGGCGCTGAAACGGGGCTTCCTGGTCAATAGCGCGAAGCGCTGGATGTTGGGTCGGCACGAAGAAAGATAATTTATGAAAATCGCTATGCTTGCTCGGAACCCGAAGCTCTACTCGCACCAACGTCTTCTCGAAGCAGCAGAACAGCGAGGACATGAATTTAGAATTCTCAACACGTTGCGCTGTACGATGAATATCACGTCGCATCGGCCCAGCATATTGTATAATGGTGAAACGCTAACCGGCTTTGATGCTGTGATTCCGCGTATCGGGGCATCGATCACCCACTATGGCCTCGCCGTGCTGCGCCAGTTCGAAATGATGGGCGTTTGGCCGCTGAATGAAAGCGTTGCCGTCGGCCGTTCTCGCGACAAGCTGCGCTCGATGCAAATTTTTGCCAAACATGGCTTGGGCTTGCCGGTGACCGCTTTTGCCCATGATCCGAAGCAGACCGATGAAGTGCTCAAGATTGTCGGCGGCGCGCCCGCGGTCATCAAGCTGCTCGAAGGCACGCAGGGCATTGGTGTGGTGCTTGGCGAAACTAACAACAGCGCCAAGTCTGTTATCGAAGCCTTTCGCGGGCTCAACGTCAATATTCTCGTGCAAGAATTCATCAAAGAAGCGGGCTCGAGCGACATCCGGATCTTTGTTGTCGGCGGCAAGGTTGTCGCGGCGATGATGCGGACCGGAGCGGAAGGCGACTTCCGCTCCAACCTGCATCGAGGTGGTACCGCAAAAATGGTCAAGATCACACCGGAGGAGCGGTCCACCGCGATCCGGGCGGCAAAGGTCATGGGGCTGAACGTCGCAGGTGTGGATATCCTGCGCGCCAATCACGGTCCGGTGATCATGGAGGTGAACAGTTCACCAGGTCTCGAAGGTATCGAAACGGCGACTGGCAAGGATGTGGCCGGTCAGATAATCGATTTTATCGAAGCCAAGGCCAAGTCTGGCAATACCAAGACGAAGGGGCAGGGATAACAGGTCTGCGTCTGGCGAGATTAGACGGATAGAGATTGGTGCCGGAGCCGAATGGGTAATCTGCCGATGTCGTGCCGGCTGCCGATTATATCACTTCATCCTCGTCGAGCAGCTGATTGCTGATGATAGCGCCCTCGATCTGCTCCAGCCGTTCTCCAACCGTATGAAATACCCTTACTTCAGCAATGTGGAGCAGCGCGTCGCCCTGATTGACGACGGGCAGATTGCTGTGGCCGATAACAATCCCGTCAACCGTTGAGAGGATCGCTTCTTCGTCATCGCCAAAAATATCACTGATATAGGCTACGGGGTCTCCTTTGTGAACCTTGGTACCGGAAGGCGAAACCAGTCGGCAAATTCCACCTCTGGTTGAGCGCAGCCAGACCGTTCGGGTCGCCTGGGCTGGCGAAACCCCACGCTTCCCAAGGCGCTTGGTGTCGATCATCTCCAGTTTCTTGAGTACCCGCAAAATGCCATTGACCCCGGTTAATACGGAAAACTCGTCAAAACGCAGCGCTTCGCCGGCTTCCATCAACAGCATGTCGACGCCGGCTTCCCGTGCCAGAGCCCGCAGGGAACCGGGGCGTAAATCCGCCTCGATGATAACTGGTGGCCCAAATTCGAGCGCTAGTTCCGTAAGTTCGGCATTACCTGAAGCGATGCGGATCTGCGGCAGATTGTAACGGTGCTGTGCGGCGCTGTGGATATCAATTCCAAGAGAGCAATGATCGATAATCTCGGTCGAGAAAATATTGGCCAGCTGCGAAGCCAGCGAGCCTTTTTCGGTTCCCGGAAAAGACCGGTTGAGATCCCGGCGATCAGGCAAATAGCGGCTATGGGTGATGAACCCGAACATATTGACCACCGGTACGAATATCACGGTACCGGCCATGCGTGACGGATGGAGTTTCTTCATCACCCGGCGGATGATCTCGGTGCCGATGATTTCGTCGCCATGGATCGCAGCGCTGACGAATATCGTAGGTCCGGTGCGCTTCCCGTGAAATACGCGTACGACCATATTGGCCTGCATCCCGGCCGAGAGATCGCTGACCGGAATGGCAATATCGCCGATTTTACCGGGAGCAATCGTCTGTCCGCCTATTTCGAACAGATCATATTTGTTTCTATTGGTCATTGATTCCCCCCGATGAACTTCGGGAAACGCTACTATATTTTTAAATCAAAGCGAAGCATGAACGAAGGGTTGGCTATCCGCACGGGAGCCTTCATTAAGTGGCTCATGATGCTTGTGCTTGCAGGCTAAGGCCGTTCAGACCCGGCAGTGCACTCTTTCGAAGGCAGGCGACATTAGTTCGATTCCGTCCGATTGCGCCGTGGAATCCTTTGTCCAACCTTAAGGCTGGTGCGGTTGCGATAACAGCAGTCAAAAAATGCATCGAACCATCCTATCGGAGAGCTGCCGTCGGATTTTTACACTATTTTCTTTCAGGCAAGTAGGCTAAGGGGAGAGCAGACAGGTAATAGCCGATTTTCAAGGCATTCCGCAGTTGACACCGACACAGACTCACCCTACTTCACAAGCATTCGAAATCCAACACAACCGGCAGCGCCCTTCGTGCGTCCGCTGGTTTTGTGCGTTTCGGGTGTGTTTTTAACGACTTGGCGATGAGATAGGACCTTGCGAATCGGGTCCTGTGGAG
>JABMNS010000116.1 GCA_013204445.1 Sphingomonadales bacterium | reverse complement strand
GGGCGCGGAAGGCGTTCAGATGGGCACGCGCTTCGTGTCGAGCGCCGAAAGCCCGGTGCATATGAACTATAAACAGGCGATACTCGATGCCAAGGAAACCGGCACCTATGTGCTGAACAAAAAGGCCTCGCCCTGTATTCGCGCGCTGAAAACCGAGCGCACCGCGAAAATATATGAGGATGGCTTGATGCCGGCCGATACGTTCAAGGGCATAATGGACGTCTATTTCGGCGGCGACATGGAAGCGTCCGTTGGTCTGGCCGGACAATCTTCCGGTTTGATTGACGAGGTAAAAACTGCCAAACAGATTATCGATGAAACGGTGACAGAGTTTTTCGAGATCACCGCAAGGCTGGGCGCGGTCGCTGCCGCCAAAAGTTTCTAGAAAAACAAGAGAGAGGAATATCAAATGAGCCATTTCCCCAACGCAAAGCAACTATTCACCACCGTTACCGAAGACGGCAAATCCATATTGTCGATCGAACCCTATGTCGTGCCTGAACCGAAAGAGCATGAAGTCGTTGTCCAGATGGAAGCGGTGCCGATCAATCCTTCCGATCTCGGCCTGCTGACCGCTGCTGCCAATATGGACACGGTTCGCAGCGAAACGGTTGATGGTCATCCGGCGCTGGTCGCTGATGTTGACCCGGTGATGCAGCCTTTCTTCAAGGGCCGTGCCGGCAAGAAACTGGCTGCCGGCAATGAAGGTGCGGGTACTGTTGTCGCAACTGGATCATCCGATGCAGCACAAGCGTTGATGGGCAAGACTGTCACCATCGTCGGCGGCGAAATGTATCGCACCCACCGCGTGATGCCGGCAATGATGTGTGTGCCGCTGCCCGAAGGTGCACCTGCGAGGGAAGGCGCTTCGCTTTTCGTCAATCCGATGACCGCGCAGGGCTTCCTCAACACCATGCGCGCTGAAGGCCATGAAGCCCTGGTCCACACAGCTGCAGCGTCCAATCTCGGCCAGATGCTCGCCAAGCTTTGCCTCAAGGAAGGCGTTCCACTGGTCGCGATCGTCCGGTCTGATGCCCAGAAGAAAATTCTCACTGACATTGGCCTGACCCATGTCATCGATAGCGCCAAGAGTGATTTCATGGAGCAGCTGATCGCTGCCCTGGCCGAAACCGGAGCTACACTCGGCTTTGACGCAATTGGTGGCGGCAAGTTGGCTAGCTATATCCTGACGGCGATGGAAAAAGCAGCGGCCGTGCGCGGCGCGGAATTTAGCGTCTATGGCTCGACCGTCAACAAGCAGGTCTATATCTATGGCCGTCTCGACACCGGCGAAACCATTCTCGGCGGCGGCCTAGGCCTCTACTGGGGCGTCGGTGGCTGGCTGCTCACCCCGCATCTCGAAAAGGTCGGCATGGAGCGGATGATGGAAATGCGCATGTACACCGTCGCCGAACGCAATGGCATCTTCCACAGCGACTATTCGAGCGAGATCAGCCTGATGGACATGATTGATCCCGAAATCGCCAAGGGTTACGAGAAGAAAGCCACTGGCGAGAAGGTACTGGTTAATCCCAGCCTTTAGAAACGCGATTCATTGACGCCGTCATCCTGAACTGGTTTCAGGACCTCGAACGTCTTGGCACGACGAGAAATATAAGCGCCCCTCTCCCTTCAAGGAGAGGGGCGTTTGCTTTTTCAAGGGAGAAGGGATTACCCATAGTTAACTACCTCCCACTCGATCCCGTTCCAGTCGAAGAAATAGAAGCGCCGGCCGGGATCATAATCGTCATGGCCGAAGGGCTTCAGCTCCGCCGCGATGACTTTCGCCTCTACCGCATCGAGATCATCGACGGTTACGCCGATATGGTTCATCGGCTGGCCCTTGTTGAACGTGGGATCAGCAGCCTGAACATTCGGATTGGTATAGAGCGCGATATAATGCTCATCCGTCCCTATGTGGATCGTGTGGCCGTCCAACATTGATGGCCCCTCCCACCGGATATGCCAGTTAAATAGATCGTGCAGCAGGTCGGCGCTCCTTTGTGGGTCGCTCACGGTGATGTTGACGTGCTCCAGTTTTCCGTTGCTCATTTTTTATTTCCTTTCTCCGTTGTTGAATTGTCGATCCGCCAGGGCGGAAAGCGGCGATTGTGGCCGCCGAAGAAAAGGCAGATGGGGTTGCCCACCGGGTCGCGCAGCCGCGCTTCGCGCCATCCCCAATTCTGGTCAGTGGGTCCCGTGTCAAAGACGATGCCTTTGGCTTCCAGTTGCGCGACCATCGTGTCGAGATCATCATGTTCGAAATAGATTATGGCCGTTGGTGCTCCGATCTTCTCCACCGCATGAATCGAAAAGGTTTCGCCTGTGGCGGTTTCGAACCGAGCATATCGGGGCGGGAAGTAGACGATCTGTGTGAGGCCAAGCTGGCGGTAAAATGCTACTGACTGATCATAGTCGACACATCCGACGGTGACCTGATTGAGTTTCATATGCTGTGTCCTCGCAATATTGGCATCGGTTTACTGGAAGAATTGGAAGCATGTTTGCCTGCTTTGCGGGCGGCTTTCCGAGCCCGCCAATTCTCCATGCTTGTGATTCGTACAATCTCAAGTTAAGTTGAAGTCAAGATAATATTTTTCTTTCCGTCGAAAGACAGGGAAGGGGGGCAGCCGCAGGATGGTGGAGGGCCCCCTCCGTCATCCACCTTCGCCAAGGCTTCGGCGGATGCCACCTTCTCATCGCGTCGCAACAGGGAGGAAATGAAGGAGACAAAAATGCTCGAAACCAAAGCCCTGACCATCGGCGATCTCGCGGCCCGTACCGGCCTCTCGGTCTCCGCCATCCGCTTCTACGAGGACAAGGGTCTGGTCGAACCCTTCCGGTCCAGCGGCGGCCAGCGGCGGTTTTTGCGCTCGGACATCCGCCGCCTCAGCTTCGTCCTGATCGCCCAGAAACTGGGGTTGAGTATTGGCGAAATCCAGCGCCAGCTCGCCAGGCTACCCCACGGACGCACGCCAACCCAGTCCGACTGGACCCGCATCGGCAAGGCGATGCGCGGGGTGATTGACACTCGGATCGCGGAATTGGAACGGACCCGCGACCGGCTCGATGGCTGTATCGGCTGCGGCTGTCTGAGCCTGAAGAAATGCGCTCTTTATAATCCGGAGGACCGGGCGGGGCTGAAGGGGCCGGGCCCACAGCTGGTTTTGGGGGACTGATAGAAGCGGTCAATCGCGAGTGTCCGCTGGACCTGAGCACGTCGAAGGGCGTCGATCGACAATCGTCAACGCTGCGCCGCCGCACCCACCTTCGCCGTCTCCAGATCAACCGCCATTTGCGATCGCCGGAAACCCTTGCCGGTCAGAAGCCGTTTGAAATCGGCCATATTGTCGAAATGTTGCAACTGGCGGTGATAATAATTGATATATTCGGCAAGGGCCATAGCAGAGGCACCACTCGCGATGAGCCGTTCGGTTAATCCAGCGCTCAGCTCGGGCTTGATCCAGATGACCAGGCTATAGGCAAGGGCCATGAGGGTTAGCGCCAACGCAACAGTCCGGATCCGCCCGATGATATTGAACAGCGGCGCTAGATCATGGCCAGCCGCCGTCAGCTGCAAAAATTTTGTTCGCCAATAGGAGCGCCAATCGCGAGCAATATCATCATCGGGACCATCGATGCATAGGTTGCTGGCCCCAACCGGCCTTCGCCGAGATAGACCAACACAGCCGAGATCATGATGATGCAGCCCGCTTCCATTTTCCAATAGGAATCAAGGCGATCGACAAGACGCTCTTTGGTGCTGATAATTTTCGTTACTCCGCCGCCAGAAATTCTTCTGCCGCATTCAGATCTACCGACACCAGCTGCGATATCCCCCGTTCGACCATCGTTACGCCGAACAACCGGTGCATCCGGCTCATCGTCACGGCATTGTGGGTGACGATCAGATAGCGGGTGCTGGTCTCGGCGACCATCTTGTCGAGCAGGTCGCAGAAACGCTCGATATTGGCGTCATCCAGCGGGGCATCGACCTCGTCGAGTACGCAGATTGGTGCCGGATTGGTTAGAAATAGACCAAAAATAAGTGCCACAGCGGTTAAAGCCTGTTCGCCGCCCGACAGCAAAGTCAGCGAGGCCAGTTTTTTGCCCGGCGGCTGGGCCATGATTTCAAGTCCTGCTTCGAGCGGATCGTCGCTGTTGATCATTTCCAGATGCGCCTTGCCGCCGTCGAACAAGGTGGCGAACAGCCGCTGGAAATGCTGGTCCACTTCCTCGAATGCGGCAAGCAGGCGCTGGCGGCCTTCGCGGTTCAGGCTGCCGATTGACCCGCGTAACTGATGGATCGCTTCGTTCAGATCCTGGCTTTCCCCGGTCGATTTTTCCCACTCGCCTTCCAGTTTCGCAAGTTCGTCGGCGGCCACAAGATTGACCGGCCCGATCCGTTCGCGGCTGAGCGAGAGGCGTTCGAGTTCCCCGGACTCGCTTGATGCGTCGCCGACCGTCTCTTCGTCAAACTCGAGCTTCTGCGGCAATACTACAGCAGGACAGTCAAATTTCTCGGACGAAATCCGGCCCATTTCCATCCGGCGCAAATCCTGGTTTTCGGCGCGCGCTTTCGCACCGGCCCGCAATTCGCGCGCCTGACTGAGCATCTCGCCCGCCTGGGTGAGCCGGTCCTCGTGATCGCGCTGCGCCAGTTCGGCGGCCTGCAGCTCGGCGTCTTTTTCAACTACCTTCGCATTGAGCACATCCTGATGCTCCGCCAGTCTGGTCACTTCGACCTCGATCACCCGCGGGCGATCCGCGAGATTTTCGACTTCGATCTCGATCAATGCGCCGCGCTTGGCCATTTCGGCCATCCGCGTTTCGGCTTCGCCGGAGCGGTCCTGCCACGACCGGATCTGGGTGCTGGCGACGGCTTTCTGTTCCTTCACCTGCGCCAGCTTCTGGTCGATCCCGGATAGCGCCGCCTGGGAGGACATGACCTGTCCGCGCGCGGCATCGCGCTGATTCTGCAAGGCTGCCCGCGCCCCTTCCTGTTCCGCGCCATCGGGCTGGTTGCTGCGTTCCTTTTGCGTCACTTCTAGCTCGGCAAGTGCCGTCGCATTTTCTGCCTTAAGCGCGGCATCCCGTTCGGCGAGGCTGGCGGTGCGTTTTTGTAGCCAGGCTAGCGCTTCTTCCGCCTGATCGGCTTTTCGCAGCGCCTGTCGTAGCGATTCCTCGGTAACGCGCCGGGCGTTGCGGGCTTCGCCAAGCCGGTTTTCAATTGCCGACATTGCTTCGCGTTGTGCGACCAGCGCCGCTTCTGCAGTTTCAACTCTATCCCGAGCCGGAACCAGCATATCCTGTAATTCGCGCAATCGATTGGCGCGAACCAGCCGCTCGGCGCTGGCATTGCCGTCGTCGCGGGCGATAAAGCCGTCCCAGCGGCGCAGCGCGCCCGCTTTGGTGACCAGCCGCTGGCCGACCGAGAGCGATTGTCCATCATCGCGATCAGCGACAAAAATCTGTGACAGGCGATTGTGCAATTCTGCCGGTGCCTGAACCCGGTCGAGCAGGGTTTCTGTTTCCGCTGGCGCGTCGGCGGATGCGGTCATATCACCGCCGCCCCAGTAGCGGTCGCCATCCTCGCCAATCGACGCAAGCAGATCATCGCCAAGTGCCGCTGCCAAGGCGCGCTCAAAGCCTGGTGCCGGCTTGACCTGATCAATCGCTTTGTGCGCGCTTTCGACTTTCGACAGCTCGCGATCCAGTGCGTGATGTTCCGACCTGAGCCCGGCCAGTTCTGCCTTCAGCGTAGCAAGGCCGGATTGTGCCGCATCGCGCGCCGCGGTCGCTTGCACTTTTTGTTCCTCCAGCGATGCGATCTTGCCGCCGCTGCCGTCTGCTGCTGACTGCGCCGCTTCCCGCGTTGCAATTGCTTGTGCAAGTGTCGCCTGAAGCTCAGCTTCATCGCCCATTTCTGCGCGTTCAGCGTTCAGCCGGGCCAGTTCCGCCGCCAGCCGGTCGTGGCGCGCCTGCGCTGCATCGACAGCGGCATTGGCGACTTTTATCTCTGCCTGAATTCGCGCTTCTTCGGCAACGGCCTTGGCGAGTTCAATTTCGGCTTCGCTCGCGGCTCTCTCGGATCGCTCTGCAGCACGTTCCAGATCCGGCCGTTCCTTGTTCAGATCGGACAATTCCCTCGATAGCCGCTTCTCGTCCTGTTCGAGGCGAGCGAGCGCCTCCATCGCATCGAGGGTCAGATGGTCTTCGCGCGCATTGTCATCGTGAATGCGCTGCGCCTGCGCCTGCAGGTCGAGCAGGCGCGATTTCAGATTGTCGCGTTCATTGGTCAGGGTCAGCAGCCGGTGGCTGGAATCGTTGGCTTGTTCCCGCGCCCGCTGCACCCCGGCACGAAGAATGCCCAGCGCCTTGGCGCTTTCATTCTGGGCCGATACAGCCGCCTGCTGTTCATTCTGCGTCGCGTTGACTTTGGCTTCGGCGGTTTCCGCTTCGGCCTTGGCCAGATCTGATGCCGTCGCTGCCTCTTTCCAGCGTGCGTAGATCAGCCGACCCTCGACCGTGGTAATTTCTTCGCTCAGCTTCTTGTAACGTTCTGCCTGCTTTGCCTGGCGCCTCAGATTGGCGGCGCGTTGTTCCATATCGCCAAGAATATCATCGAGACGGGCGAGATTCTTTTCTGCTGCGCGTAATTTCTGCTCGGCATCCTTTCGCCGGACATGGAGGCCGGAGATGCCGGCGGCTTCCTCCAGCATTTGCCGTCTTGCTTCGGGCTTGGATGAAATGATGTTGGATATCTTGCCCTGGCTGACCAGCGCGGGGCTATGCGCGCCGGCAGCGGCGTCGGCAAAAATCAGCGCGATATCCTTGGCCCGGACATCGGTGCCATTGGCGCGATAGGCTGATCCGGCACCGCGCTCGATCCGGCGGACAATCTCCAGTTCGCTGTCATTGTCGCCGACGTGGAGCGATGAAACGTCGTTGGTTTCCCGTTCAGCGGTTAGCGCGACTTCGGCAAATTGCCGCTCGGGCCGATCCTGGGTGCCGGCGAAGATAACATCTTCCATGCCGCCGCCGCGCATCGACTTGGCGGAATTTTCGCCCATCACCCAGCGGATCGCCTCGAGCAGATTCGATTTGCCGCAGCCATTGGGGCCGACCACACCGGTCAGTCCTTTTTCGATGCGCAGCTCGGTCGGATCGACAAAGCTTTTGAAGCCCGAAAGTCTGAGCTTCTTTATTTGCACGAGATGCCC